>USEG01000036.1 GCA_900553555.1 uncultured Clostridia bacterium | reverse complement strand
CGTTATTCCCATGTCGAACAGCCGCCGCTTGATTTTACCCTCGCCCGCGACGGAAAGCACCACTCCGCTCTCGCCTACGGTAAATTGGTCTAAGTTTTTTTTCATACCCGTTCTCCTTAATATTTTATCGCGCCGCCGGACTCTTCCCGGCTGCAACGCGTTTTTTAGCATGACTTTTAAGACACGAATATCTTCGCGGAAAGATTTGCGTCCAGCGCTATTCTGCCGTCCTTAACCTTTACCACGACGCTGCCGCCGCTGCTGCTTATCACGGTCACTTCGCCTAAAAGCGTAATGCCAAGATTTTCCAGGTGTTTGCGCGTCTTGTCGTCGACGGCTATACGCACTATTTTAAGCGGCCGTCCCGGCGGCGCAATAACTATCGGCATATGCTCTCCTCGTTTCATAAATGTGAAACTTATTTCATATTCGTATATATATTAGCACTTATCAAAACCTATGTCAAGCAAAATATGAAATATTTTTCATGTTTTTTGAAAAATTTTGGTTGCAATATGGGAAAAAATATTATACAATATAGGTATGAAAAATACAGTACGACAACCGCAACAAGAACGGGCCATAGAAAAGAAGAATAAAATAATAAAAGCCGGCTACGAATTATTTTCGGAAAAGGGCTTTTTCAGCTGCACCACTCCCGAAATTGCCGCTCGCGCCGGCGTTTCCACAGGAATAGTTTACGGCTATTTTAAAGACAAGCGGGACATACTGCTATGCGTTTTGGACATATATATAGAAGAAGTTTCGACTCCCGTGATGAACATAATTCACAATCTTACGCCGCCGGTCAACATTGCCCCGCTTGTAAAAACGCTTATGGACAAGACCATCGAGATACACCGTACACATTCCGCGCTGCACGAGACGCTGCATTCGCTTACCGCCACCGACGGCGACGTAGCGGCAAAGTTTTTGGAATTGGAAAGAAACATCACCATCGGCGTCGCCTCCGTTCTGCCGAAACTCAACATAGACATCCCCGACGCCCGCGAACGCGTTCATCTGGCGATGAATCTTTTTCAGACCTTTTCCCACGAATACGTCTTTGACAAACATTCGTTTATCGACTACAATGCGATGTACGATATAGTGTGCGAAAGCATTACACGTTTATTTTTAGGCAAATAAAAAACAACCGGGCGACAAAACGTCCGGTTTATTTTTTATTATTTCGATTGTCTTTACTGCACCCGGCTTAAAGAAAGCTTTTTAAAAAATATCCGCGCGGCGGCGGAAGAAGGCTTTTTACAAAAAACAACTCTTCGGGCGGGCGGCTGCTCTCCCAAAAAGGCCATATACTCCCGCATTTACGATAGCCCAGCTTCCGGTAAAAAAAGCGGGCGGTTTCGTCGGCACGGGTAGACGTCAGCGCCGCGCAATACCCCAAGTCCGCCATGTCTCTTTCCCATCGCCGCATCATGGCGCTGCCAAAGCCGCGGCCCCTATAGCCGGGCGCCACAACTAGCATGTTGCAAAAGGGCACATTGTCCCAAAACAAGCCGTATCGCAAAATACCGGCATTGTCGCCGGCAACGACCAGTACATAACATGCCCCGGCGGAAATTTTATCCGCTAAATCGCTGCGGGAAATATGTTCGTCCAAACTAAGCCAAAAGCTTTCGTCTTGCGGCACAGCGCGTCTTATAATTACATTTTCTTTGTTATCCATAGTTTTCATTGCGGCAGTATATCTGCGATAAATTTGCGTTCGGCGGCAATATATGCGTTTTCGTCGACGAGATAGCTAAGCGCATGCCCCGCTCCGTGCACAATAAGCAGCTGCTTTTTCGACGCGCAGGCGGCATAATTTTTTTTGGTCATCTCCACAGGGACAAAATAATCTTCGTCGCCGTGTATAAACAATACCGGAACGCGGCAATGCCTTAGCGCTTCCTCCGCGCCCGCCGCGTCGACATCGAACCGCCCGAATATGCGCGCGCCGCAATGTGCGAAAAAGTACGTTATGCAGGTAGGCAGATGCATATCGCGTATAACCTTTTTTATTATTTCCTTAGGCGAAGTATATCCGCAGTCGGCTATTATACCGACTACGTTGTCCGGCAAATCCAATCCGCCCGCCATCAGAACGGTGGCCGCTCCCATGGATACTCCGACGAGAATTATTTTTTGACCGTTGCCGAAACGATCCGATATGTATTTTATCCAGCTAAGGCAGTCGTATCGCTCGTTGACGCCAAATGCAATGGTCTTGCCCCGGCTTTTTCCGTGCGCCCGCTGGTCGACCATAAGGGCGTTGTGCCCGTCGGTCAGCGTTTGTTTTAAGCCGCCCGAAAAATCACGTTCTCCCGCCGAGCGGTATCCGTGGAAAAGTAATCTTATAGGCGCTCCGGGGCGCACCATATACAGCTTGCCGAAAAGCGTAAGCCCGTCGAAAGACTGCACGCTCACTTCTTCGTAAGGAAGTGACTGCGCGTCGCGTATCATCGCGCGTATTTTTTCGTAATACGGCGCGTTTTGTTCGGTACGCGGTAAGTCCTGCGGGTCCGTAGGCTTTCTTTTTTTTCTAAAAGCCATTACATAACAGACATAGGACAGCGCGAAAAATATTACCGCCGCTGCGACTAATACCGCACCGGCGCATACAACCGCTAATACCAAAGGCGACATAAATAAAGTCCTCCTTTCTCTATCGTCACGCATAAAACCGAGCAATCAAGGCCTCGTCATAAAGAAAAGAAATTTCTTCGCCGACGCCGATACCCAGCAAAGCGAAAGAATTGTTTGAACGCTTTGTCCTACACTCTGCCAATTCCTGTTCCCGAGCTTGTCCCTCCGTAGGCACATACAGCTTTAATTTATCTTGATCTCCTCTCAAAGAGGCTATGTTTTTAAAAATACTATATGCTCTTTCCGGAGAAATCTTAAAAAACTCCCGTTTCCGCACCCTTCCGTTTTCCAACAGTTCACGGGCGTGTAGCGAGTCATCTACCTGGTCGATAATGTTGTGTATGTTTTCTTCGACTAACGACGGATTATCTACTTCATATACGGCATAACAACGAAACGACAGAGGAATATTGGGAGGCGCATTAAGTTCCTACAGTCTCCTGTCCATATCATTTCTTTCCGTCATACCGATTTTGACCCAGCCGTCAAGACATGGGTTTGTGAGAATATAAACAAGCCCTTGCGACATAAGCAATACTCCTCGCTTTCACTCCCACTCGATGGTTGCCGGGGGCTTACTGGTGATGTCGTAAACTACGCGGTTGACGTGTTTGACCTCGTTTACGATGCGCGAAGATATTTTTCCCAGTACTTCGTGCGGAATATACGCCCAGTCGGCGGTCATGCCGTCCACGCTGGTGACCGCTCTTAGCGCAACAGTGTAATCGTATGTGCGTTCGTCGCCCATGACGCCCACCGAACGCATACCCGTAAGCACGGCAAAATACTGCCATATTTCTCTGTCCAGACCGGCCTTTGCAATTTCTTCACGGAATATCCAGTCGGCGTCCTGCAAAATTTTGATTTTTGCCGGCGTGATGTTGCCTATTATGCGCACCGCAAGTCCGGGTCCCGGGAAGGGCTGACGGTAAACTATATTTTCGGGAAGACCCAATTCGAGCCCCAGCGCGCGCACTTCATCCTTAAACAAACTGCGGAGCGGTTCGATTATTTCCTTAAAGTCCACGACCGACGGCAAACCGCCCACGTTGTGATGGCTTTTTATCACCGCGCTTTTGCCCAGCCCCGATTCTATTACGTCGGGATAGATGGTACCCTGAACGAGAAAATCTACTTTGCCCAGTTTTTTCGCCTCTTCGGCAAAAACGTCGATAAAAGCTTTGCCGATTATCTTGCGCTTTTTTTCGGGGTCGCGCACGCCCTGCAACTGCTTTAAGAACAATTTGCCGGCGTCCACCTTAATGAGATTCATGCCGCGCTCTTCTTTAAAAACGCGCATAACTTCGTCCGCCTCGTTTTTTCTTAGCAGACCGTGGTCGACGAAAATACAGGTAAGGTTATCGCCCACCGCGCTGTGTATAAGAGTAGCCGCAACCGCGCTGTCCACGCCGCCGCTCATGGCACAAAGCACCTTTCCGCCGCCCACTTTTTCGCGAATGGCTGCAATCTGACGTCCGGCGAAATCGGACATCTTCCAGTCTCCCGTAGCACCGCAAACCTTGAATAAAAAGTTTTGCAAAATGCGGTTGCCGCCTATCGTGTGCACGACTTCCGGATGGAACTGCACTCCGTAAATTTTGCGCTCGACGTTCTCGTAGGCCGCTATGGGGCAGGACGCCGTACTGGCCGTAACCGTAAAGCCTTGCGGCACCGCCTTGACCTGGTCGGTGTGGCTCATCCAGCATTGATTGGGCGATTCGACGCCGTCAAACAGCACGCTCTTAAAGTAATTTATGGTGACTTTTCCGTATTCGCGCAGCTCGGCGGCGGCATGAACCACTTCGCCTCCCAGCTGATAGGCTATCATCTGCACGCCGTAGCATATACCCAGCAGCGGTATTCCCAGGTCGTAAATCTCCTTGGTGACCTTGGGGGAGTCTTTATCGAAAACGCTGCTCGGTCCGCCCGTAAAGATGATGCCTATGGGCGCCTTTTCGCGTATTTTTTCCGCCGTTATGTCCGCCGGCACCATTTCGGCATAAACGCCGAGATTTCTTACTCTTCTGACAATAAGCTGATTGTATTGTCCGCCGAAATCCACTACCAAAACCAATTGATTTTTCATGAGTACTCTCCGTTGTGTTTGCGCTATTTTTTTCTATAAAACATTATATCATCATTGCCTTTTAATTGTCAAGAAATTTATCGCCGGGCGCCGCCGCAAGGAAGCAAAACCCGGTTTCGGCGCAAAAAAAACAGACGCGGTTTATTGCGCCTGTTTTTTCCTTGTTCTTATTTAGCGGTATTACATTCCCAAAACGTTGCTTAGAATGCTTTCGCCCACCATGTTGCCTATTTTGATGGCGTCCTGCCAGCTCCAGTGCCAGGTGTCCGAACCCACTACGACGTTTTGATTGTTCTGCCAGATGTTGATATCGAGATCGCCGCTTTCGATGACATAGGTGTCATTAACGTGCGCCGGAATGGTCCTCTGCATTGCGATAAACGCGTTGTTGGTGTTTACCGTCGCAGGGCTCGCGTCGCCCGACGTACGGGAAATCTCGCCTATGAATATGGGCATCTCGGAGCAATCCTGTCCGCTGTGGGCGGTAAGGTCTTTGCGTATGTCCGCGGCAAACATCTCAAACACTTCGAGATATTGCGACGGCGAACCTTTGTCGGCCTCTCCCTGCATCCAGTACAGCCCCTTTACGACGGGAGTGTAGCCCATTGCCTTCAAAATGCTCCACTGCTTGTCGAATTCGATAAAGAACTTGGTATAAAGTCCGCCCGAAAGCGTGGGATGCACTTTGTTGTGCGTTTCGAAATAAGTGGGAGGACACCAGTTGCCGTCGGAGGCGTTGAGCCCGCCCACGTTGTCCAAAAGGTTGGTGCCGCCGACCGCGTATTTGATTATAGCGGCTTCCTTTCCGCTTTCCGTGTTGTAGTATGCCGAAAGCGCTTCCGCCATACCTATTTCGGGACCCATTTTGCCGGCGTCTTCGCCCAGTCCCACGCGGGCGAGTCCGAGATTTACTTCGTGCATCCAGTTGGCGCCGGCGTTGCCCGCGTACCAGATGTTGTTGTAACCGTACAGATAGTTGGGATTCGCTGCGGCGGCCGTATCGAGATTGACGTTTGTGCAGCCCGACGCGTTGGACTGTCCGGCGACGAGATACACGTCTATCTCCTTGTTCTCGCGCGCAGGGTACAGCGACTTGTACGCCTCGATAAGCTGCTCATTGTCCGAATAATTGAAGTTGGAAATGGTAAGATCGATGGCAAGACTTGCCGTTACGCCCACTCCGCACTCGTTTTTAATCTCGTCAAACACATAGTATCCGACAAAGACGTCGTTTACGAAAAACCAATACTGCGTTCCGTCGCGCACGACGCCCAGCCGCACCGCCGAAGGATCGTAATCAATACCGAGATCCTCGAAATTTGCAATGACGAACGTATTGAGCGGCGACCAGTTATCAGGAATATACGTTGCGATAACGCTCTGTCCCGAAATCGCCGCCTCGAACTTCTTGTCGCTTTCTCCCGTAAGGTTTCCGGGACCGTGAGCCACCAGAAGTCCTCCGAAGTTGCTGCCGATATTTATCTTGTCGTCGGTGTTAAACGTGCCTTCGACATAATATTTCGTGCCGGAAAACTGATGCTGGAAAGCGTATGTGTAGTTGGTAACGCGAATGGTATCGCGTCTTCCGTCCACCAGCTCCCATCCGCTGCTCGAAACAGCGGTGGCGCTGGCATTGTCAAACGAATTGTATGTGGTCATGACGCCGCTGTCGTTGGGAATGGTAATGGTGCCGCCGAGATATGCCTCGGAAACATAACCCGTATACTGCGCGTCGGCGCCCGCCTGCAACGAAAGATATTCTCTGTAGACGTTGTTTTTATACGTCACCGTCACGATATAATAGCCGCTGTCAAGCTCGATAGCCTTGTCCGCGCCTTCCATCATATAGGTAGATTCGGTCTGCGCGGTCACGTTGTAAACCGACACCTTGACCTGCGAATAATCTATCGCGTCGTCATAAAGCGAATACCATGTTCCGCCGACGTTGCGCCTAACGTGTTCTACGGTAAGATTGAGCGTGGCCGTTCCTTTTTCGATGAATTCCACTTTTATCTCGTATTTGCCGGTCGTATCGGGCGAAAAAACCAGTTTGCCGTCGGAAATCTCCACGTCCAGCAGATTGCCGTCTTTTGTAACGGAATAATTGCCCACGACGTAGCCTTCCGGAATGTTTATGTTGACGTTGACATTGGCGCCGGGCATCAGTACATCGCCGCTTTTTACCTCTACGCCCGCCTGGTAAAGCGTCATGTTGTCGCCGAATTCCACGGTAGCACTGCCGCCCACAAGGCTTCTTATCTCTTCTATATCAAAGGTATAGCGATAGTTTGTAAAGGTAATTCGCTTATTTTCTCCCGAGAAATTGCTGCCGCGGAACAAACCCATACCCGACGCGTTGTCGGAGGGAAGCAGCGATCTGTCCTGCGTCGAGTAAGCGGGCACTCTTTCGTAAAGCACCAGTGCATCGTTGATAAACACGAAATAATAGTCGTTTATGCGCGCCACACCCAGCTTGAACGTGCTGCCCGTGCCCGTGTTTATGTCTATCTTTTTGGTGCCGTTCTCCCACGAACCGTCATATTCGTGCAGATACAGCCGATTTCCGCAGTAAACGCCGTATCCGTACCAACCCTGGTTGGCCTGGGGCTCATAGTCCAGCGTGTTGACGAGCAACCCCACCCAGCCGTTTTCCTTGGTGAATTCCGCTTCCTGATAATAAATATTGCCCACGGCGCCGTTGGCGTAAAGATAAGTGGTGGCGTTCATATATCCGCTGTTTACGCCCGAAAGCCCCCATCCGCTGCCGAACGAATTATACGTTGTGCCGCCCGGATAGGTAAACGAACCGCCGAGATAGCTTTGCTTGTCACCTATAAGGTCTATTTCCTGCTGTTTTTGATCTACGAGATCCTCGACGATGCTGCGGTTTACCGTATACTGCACATTATCGAAGGTAAGATCTATATCTCCGCCGGTATTGGCAAAACCGAAGTCGCCCGCCGCAAAGCTTTCGCTGTAATAATGCGCCATTACTTTGTCGTTTAACAGTATGTAATAGTCGTTGTCCAGTCTTATTACGCCTATTTTAGTGCCCGTCATGGGAGCAAACGACGTATCCACCATAAAGCCGAAATCGGTAATTCCGTCACCGCTCCAGCCCTTTACTTCCTGGTAATATAATTTATTGCCGCCGCTGTAAGAGAACAAAAGTTTATTGCCGCCGTCCCCTTCCAGCGTTTTATGCTCTGCCGCCGGCATAAAGCCCGCCATT
>USEG01000035.1 GCA_900553555.1 uncultured Clostridia bacterium | reverse complement strand
ACCACCGTGAAAGGGTGGTGTCTTAACCGCTTGACCATGGGGCCAAAGGCTGCATTTTGGTGGCTGCGGACGGATTCGAACCATCGACCTGTCGGGTATGAACCGAATGCTCTAGCCAGCTGAGCTACGCAGCCATTTGTCAATCAGCTTGTCTATAATATCACAATTTCAAAAAAAAAGCAAGAGTTTTTGCATATAATTTTAAAAAAAATTAAAATTTATATAAATTCCGCCGCCATGAGATAAATTAATGCTTATGTGTTTGATTTTTGTGCCGGTATTTGTTGTTTTTGCGTTAAAGGTATTAAAAAGGTGACCGAAAATGATATTATAATGATTTATTTGTCGCACCTATTGACAAAAGAATAAATATAGCATATTATTAGGATGAAAAATATTGCGAGCGGAGGTGTCATAATGAATAAAACATTTATCGTTACCGGCGGCAGCGGTTTTCTTGGCAATAACGTTATAAGAAAGCTTATCGCTCAAGGCGAAACCGATGTAAGAGCGCTTGTAATGCCCGGGGATAAGGCGCAGTCGCTGCAGGATCTCGATTGCAGGATATATTATGGCGACGTCACCAAGAAAGAAACGCTCGACGAAATTTTCGATGTCGGACAAAACAGCGAAGTATATGTCATTCATTGCGCTGCAGTGGTTTACATCAAATCCGGCAAAAATCCGCTTGTGCGCGAAGTCAACGTCGGCGGAACAATGAACGTGGTGGATAAAGTGCTGGAAAAAAACGCGAAACTGGTGTATGTCAATAGCGTGCACTCCATTCCCGAAAAGCCCAACGGCGGAGTCATGGAGGAGATTTATGATTTTTCTCCCGACCGCGTAAAGGGCATTTATGCCAAGAGTAAAGCCGAGTGTGCCGCGCTTGTGCTTAGCGCAGTGGAAAAGCGCGGGCTCAACGCTTGTATAGTCCAGCCGTCGGGCATAATAGGCCCCGGCGATTACGGTCACAGCCATCTGACGCAGCTTATTATAGATTTTTGCAATCACAAACTCACCGCCTGCGTAAAAGGCGGGTATGATTTTGTTGATGTGCGCGACGTGGCGGACGGCATAATATCCGCGTGCTACAACGGAAAAAAAGGCAACTGCTATATTTTGTCCAATAAATTTATCACCGTAAAACAGCTGCTCGATACGATAAGCGAAGTCAGCGGATGCAAAAAGATAAAGACGGTGCTGCCAATGTGGTTTGCTCGTCTTACGGCGCCGCTTTCGGAGATTTATTACAACATACGCAAGCAACCGCCGCTTTACACAAGCTATTCGCTGTATACGCTCACAGCCAACGCCAATTTTTCGCACAGAAAGGCCGACTGCGAATTAGGTTATAAAACCACGGACTTTACAAAGACCGTTTCCGACGCCGTCGAGTGGCTCAAAGCGCACGGCGAAATAAAACCGGTGGCGCTGCGCCGCAAAAAGAAACTGACCTCAAACACCTATAACAAAAACTGACCTTACAGCGGTCAAAAACGACAAAAACCGTTCTTGTTAAAAGAGCGGTTTTTTATGTTCTCAAACGTAGGTCTTAACATATTCCAACGCTTTGATACTCTCGCTACTCAAACCAACCTTGAAAACGCTTCTTTGGGTCTTTCGAGGGTGCGTTCCAACGGAATTGCAATTTTTTCGGATAATTCACGCTAAAACGCTTGACTTTTTATATAACTTGTTACACATTTGAAGAAAAAAGGAGAGAGAAGAATGAAGAAAAAGAAGATATTTTTTATATCTATGATTGTTGTTTTTTGTATTATTGTAATATTGCATTTGATATATGCAGGTCTATATATTGCGTTTAAATATTGGCAAGATATTGTATTTTCAAGTCCGATTATAGGTAATTCTCCGTATTATCCAATATATAATAATGTGAGCAATGTAGTAACTTATTTTCAAGAAATATTAAGAATTTTAGATGTTCCATTGATTATAGTCAATATTTTTTAGTGCAGACTTATTTTTATTTGCTCGGAAAACATCCAAACGACAAAAAGAAAGAACATAAGCAAAGGCTGTCTAACAAAATGCAACGGCTAAGCAATGAATACTTAAAAACGCAAGATGAGTTAAACAAGCTTGACGGCGAGGGCAAGTCCGAATAGGACAAGCCCTTTTTTAATGGAGAAAATATGCAGGTCATATCCCCGAATAAATATACCATAACGATAGACGGCACGGATTATACAAAGTACGTTTCCGCCGAGTTTTTTACGCGACGGCGTATAAATAGTCGTTATAATAAAAGAAGTATTATCCGATATCCGAGTCCAAAGCAATAAAGGCGCAATAATCAAATGTGCAAGGAAAACTCCTCAAAGTCGAAGATTCCGCTGCCGTGATGGAGTTTGTTTTGTGCGTATAATTGTTTGAATGCCAAGTCGATTTTTTCTATCAGATCAACGGGGACATCAAGGCTGTGATGCCCCGGTAAAATCTTTTTTACGGGAAGTTTTTTCACCTTTTTAATGGAATGCATAAATTGCATGGGATCTGTAGTGGGATAAAAAGCGTCAAGTTTGCCTTTATAAATCAGGTCGCCGCTAAACAGATAGCCTCTTTCCGGCTCGAAAAAGCAGCAGTGCCCCGGCGAATGTCCGGGGGTGTGAACAACGAGCAGTGTTCTGCCGCCCAAATCGATTTTTTGCCCGTCGTGCAGAAATTTTGTCGGTTCGCGCCGACAAACGCTGTAATTTTCAATGCTAAAATCTTGCGGGAAATCGCACGGCTCTTTTGTAAGGAAACTTTTTACCATCGCCAAAGGTATGGGAAAACTGTCCGTTAGCCAGTCATTATCGCACCGCAGTGACCGCAAAAAAGTTTTGTGGTGAGCAGGTAGTCGTCCTCTGCTTTGTGGCGCGAAGGGGCTTTCTTGTTCTTGACAAGCATTTGCTGCACTTTCTCGAACAGCTCCTTGTCCACGATTGCAGGCATAGAGTCGGGAATTGTTACTTCGCCGAAATGATATTCGCCTAGCGGAGAGCGCACGGTCTATGTAGCTGTTCACGACGTCTATGCCGTTGAACTTGGCATACTCCATACATTCACGGAGCTGGCCATCAATGCTCTCTTCTCTTTGGTTGTCGCTTGAATAACGGGCGTAGATTACGGCTTTCATTGAAATTGCTCCTCATTTTGATGAGGGTATTATAACATAGGATATATGACAGATATAGTCATATATTAAAAATTTTTTCTTGCAATTTTGGGATAGCGAGGTACGCAAGTGGCAAGCCACTTGCCGAGCGTAAACGCTCGCCTCGTCAGGGGAAGTCCTCCCCTGAAACCCTTTTCTTTTGCGTGGAATAAAAGCCTCGCAGAGCCCACTATACTTCTATTAGAAGTTATAATGAAAACTATTTAGTATTTGTCGTCTGATTACTTAAAGTTTTTGTCCGCTTTATGTCAAGTAGCCAAAGTGCAATTGCAACGGCTGTCGTCAGTAGAATCCCGACAATCAATATCAAGTTCAGTTTTAACACGAATGACGACAACATCACATTGACAAAACCGTGAAAGAGCATACACAGCGGCAGGCATTCAGACCGCTTATAAATTATGCCAAGACAGAAACAGAGGAATATGCCAAGTGTAGCTTGTACCCAAAATGGCATTGACTGATTAGGGTGACCTTCTATAAACCAAAGCGGTAAATGCCATAACGCCCATATAACGCCGCACGCGAGAGCGGCAAGCGGGAATGTTATTTTCTTTGACAATGCAGGGTGCAAAATACCGCGCCAGCCTAATTCTTCCTCACCGCCGTAAATAAAGGTGGAACCAAGCAGGGAGATAAAAAAGTTCAACGCCGTCATTTGCGGGTTCCATTCCATTGAAGAAAGTCCCACAGTGAGCGTAACGAGGGCGGCAAACAAAAGGAAAAACCATATCCCGCGTTTTTTGTATGAAAACAAAAATTTTTTCAGTGAGTGTAGATATGGTCTGCCGTCAATGCAAAATAATGCTGCAATAGCCGGGCCGAAGTTGCCTATAATGTATATAATTGTCGGCAATATGTCGCCATATACAAAATCAGTATATGCTACAAGTGCAGCTACGCCCCACCAACAAGCATAAGTTATGGCAAAAGTAATAATCAGATATTTCAAAACTGCTTTGATATTCATACAGCTATTATAGCATAATAATGGAACGAAGTCACCTGTATGGGTTATAAAAAAAGAAATAATCCGAACGCTCCGCCGACTAAAATCGGTTAGCGCTCGGATGGTGTGCTTTTGGAGCGGAAAACGGGGCTCGAACCCGCAACATTCGGCTTGGGAAGCCGACGCTCTACCATTGAGCCATTTCCGCATTATATTATAATTATAATGTCGCCGCCGCCGTTTGTCAAGTATGGTTTTGCAAAAAATTGAATGTAACTCGGCGTTTTTTGCGCAATTCGAGCTTTTTTCGTCCGCAGTCATAAAACAGACCGAAAAAAATTTTTCGAAAAAATGTTTTGAGGAAAATTTTATTTAAAATGCTTGACAAACCTGTTTGGTGTGTGGTATAATATTAAATTGCGGTAATTTGCTAAAAATGGTGAAACAATAACGAAATGTGATTAAAAAAAGGCAAAACCGCTGCAAGTTTACAAAAAATCTGTCAAAGGAGAACGTTAATGGCCGAGAGAACTATCAAAAAAGTTAAGTACGGCAATACGGAGCGCCGTTCCTTCGCGCAAGTAAAGGAAGTGTGCGAGATGCCGTATCTTGCGGAGATTCAAAAATCTTCGTACAAGGAGTTTTTGCGGACGGGAATAGGCGAAGTTTTTAAAGACTTTTCGCCCATTCGTGATTTCAGCAACAAACTTGAGCTGTATTTTACCGATCACCGTATAGAAATGACGCCCAAGTACACCGAAAAAGAGTGTAAAGACAGGGACGTCACGTATGCGGTTCCGCTTAAAGTAAAAGCGCGTCTTGTAAACAAGGAGACGGGCGAAATTACCGAACAGGAAGTATTTATGGGCGACATACCGCTTATGACGCCCAACGGCTCTTTTATAATCAACGGAGCCGAGCGCGTGGTAGTATCTCAGCTGGTGCGCAGCCCCGGCGTTTATTTTAGTTTTGTCAAGGACAACAACACCGGCGTAAATTATTACGGAGCCACAAACATACCGTCGCGCGGAGCATGGCTTGAATTCCAGGAAGACGACAAGGGCGTATTGTGGGTTCATGTCGACCGCGAAAGAAAGGTGCAGGCCACGGTGCTCATGAGGGCGCTGGCGTCTGTGGCGCACGGAGATTTCGAAGATCCCGACGCCATTTTGCAGCCGTTTAAAAATATCGAGTTCATGACGGACGAAGAGCTCGCCAAAATGTTCCACGACGAGCCGCTTATCGTGCATACCATCGAAAAGGACCCCAACCATGACGTGCCCGATTATTCGGACGTGGACGATAATCCCATGCTCAGCGACGCGGAAAAACAGCTGCGCCGTGAGGAAATCGCCAGAGAAAGCAAATTTTTTACGGAAGAAGCCGCGCTTAAAGAACTCAACAGAAAGCTGCGTCCCGGCGAAGTGCCCAACATCAATTCGATAAGACAGTATATAAGAGGTCTGTTCTTCGACCGCAGAAAATACGATTTGTCCAGAGTGGGCAGATATAAATTCAACAAAAAGCTTGCGCTTTCCGCACGCATTGCCAATACGTTCGCCTTTGACGATATAGTCGACACATCTACGGGCGAAATCATTGTCGCAAAGGGCGATTATATCAGCGAAGAAACGGCTGTTCGCATACAAAATCTCGGCATCAACGAAGTGGCCATCGAGACGGACGGAGCGCCGGAAGGCAAGCACATAGTAATAGGCAACGCGCATGTCAGCCTTGCCGGCTACATCGACTGCGACCCCAAGGAACTGGGAATAACCGAAATGGTATATTACCCCATTCTTAAGACGCTTATAGACAAGGCAAACGGCGATATGCAGCAACTCAAACAGCTTATCGTCGAAAACGAAGCTCTGCTGGTAGTAAAGCACCTGCTCATAAACGACGTCATCGCCACCATCAACTATATCACGGGATTAAGATTTAACGTCGGCTACGTGGATAATATCGACCACTTGGGCAACAGACGCGTGCGTTCTGTCGGCGAACTGCTGCAAAACCAGTTCCGCATAGGAATTGCTCGCCTTGAAAGAGTCGTGCGCGAAAGAATGCAGATTCAAAAGGACAACGAGTCTCCCACGCCTCAGTCGCTTATAAACATTCGTCCCGTCACCAGCGCCGTAAAAGAATTTTTCGGATCGTCGCAGCTCAGCCAGTTTATGGACGAAACAAACCCGATAGCCGAGCTTACCCACAAGAGAAAGCTTTCCGCACTGGGCCCGGGCGGACTCAACAGAGACCGCGCGTCTTTTGAAGTGCGCGACGTTCACTATACGCACTATTCGAGAATGTGCCCCATAGAGACGCCCGAAGGACAAAACATAGGACTTATCAACTCGTTGTCTTCGTACGCCCGCATCAACGAATACGGTTTTATCGAAGCGCCTTACAGGAGAGTGGACAAGGAGCATCACCGCGTCACGGACGAAGTACGATATATGGCGGCCGATGAAGAAGACCGTTACAGAGTGGCGCAGGCCAACGAGCCGCTGGACGAAAACAACTGGTTCGTCAACAGCCGTGTGCTCATGCGTTACCGCGACAATATTGCCGAGGTGTCCAGTGACGAAATAGACTATATGGATGTCAGCCCCAGACAGATGATATCCGTAGCAACGGCCCTTATACCGTTTTTGGAAAACGACGATACCAACCGAGCGCTCATGGGTTCCAACATGCAGCGTCAGGCTGTGCCGCTGTTAAAGCCCGAGGCGCCCATCGTCGGAACGGGTATCGAGCATAAACTTGCCTACGATTCCGGCGTCATGGTCACGGCAAACCGTTCGGGAGAAGTGACTTATGTCGACGCGTCCACCATAATAATCAAAGAGGACACGTCCGAAGCGCCGCTGGAAAACGAATACGAAATTGTCGAAAATATAACGCGCAGTCAGGAAAAAGACGGCGTTTACGCCACATATTCGCTCAAAAAATTCATCGGTTCCAACCAAGGCACATGCATAAATCAAAAGCCCATTGTCTCCAAGGGCGACAAGGTGGTGACGGGACAGGTCATCGCCGACGGCCCCGCCTGCTCGCAGGGCGAGATCGCGCTCGGCAAGAACGTGCTCATCGGCTTCGTCACGTGGGAAGGCTACAATTACGAGGATGCTGTATTAGCGCTAGGCAGGAATATACTTATAGGCTTCATGAGCTGGGAGGGTTACAACTACGAAGACGCTATACTTATAAGCGAAAAAGTCGTAAAAGACGACGCGTTTACCTCCATTCATATAGAAGAATACGAACACGAAGCGCGCGATACCAAACTCGGCGAAGAGGAAATTACGCGCGATATCCCCAACGTCGGCGACGACGCGCTCAAAAATCTGGATGAAAACGGTATCGTCCGCATAGGCGCCGAAGTGAAGTCGGGCGATATTCTGGTGGGAAAAGTTACGCCCAAAGGAGAGACGGAACTTACGCCGGAAGAGCGTTTGCTGCGCGCCATATTCGGAGAAAAAGCGCGTGAAGTGCGCGATACTTCGCTGCGTGTGCCGCACGGAGAGGGCGGCATAGTGGTGGACGTCAAGGTGTTTACCCGCGCCAACAAGGACGAAATGACGCCGGGCGTAAACAAGCTCGTCCGCGTGTATATAGCGCAGAAGAGAAAGATAGGCGTCGGCGACAAAATGGCGGGTCGCCACGGAAACAAAGGCGTCGTCTCCAGAATTTTGCCGCAGGAAGATATGCCGTTTATGGAAGACGGAACGCCGCTGCAAATAGTGCTCAATCCGTTGGGCGTTCCTTCCCGTATGAATATCGGTCAGGTGTTGGAAGTTCACTTGGGCCTGGCTGCCAAGGCAAATAACGGGAAGATAG
>USEG01000034.1 GCA_900553555.1 uncultured Clostridia bacterium | reverse complement strand
ATTTCCCTCAACCACGGCAACTACCGCACTCCGCAGGGTGATGCTATCTTTGCCGGTGCCGTATTTGAGCTGCGGGCAGCCAAGGACATATACCTGCCCTCCACCTGGATCAAGATCTACAGCGAGGGTGACCTGGTCGCAACTGCAGTGACCGGCAACGACGGCAGCTTTACTTTCGAAAACTTCAAGCAGGTTTTTTCCGCCGACAGCGGCAATTTGGAGCTGCTGCTGCAAACGCTTATCATTGCGGCGGTCACCACGGCGATATGTCTTGTTATCGCCTATCCCGTGGCGCTTATTTTGGCGTCGGCACCCTTCAACAAGTATGTCATACTGGCGCTGCTGTTTATCATTCCCATGTGGATGAATTTCGTGCTGCGTGTCATTGCGCTTAAATCGCTGTTGTACATTCTGCACATAGGCGAGGGACTGCCCGCGGTTATAGTGGGAATGTGTTACGACTTTCTGCCCTTTATGCTGCTGCCCATATACACGGTGCTTACCAATCTTGACAAAAGTTACTTCGAGGCGTCGGCGGATTTGGGAGCAAACGGCTTTACCACCTTTTTCAAGGTGACGCTGCCGCTGTCGACAGGCGGCATAATGAGCGGCATTACAATGGTATTTATGCCGGTTTTCAGCGCCTACGCCATCACTAACATGATGGGCGATTCGTCCACCAACGTCATCGGCAACAAGATAAACGGACTGTTTACCACCACCAGCACATGGGGAGTGGGTTCGGCGCTGTCGTTCGTACTGTTGGTGCTGGTTTTTCTGGCGATGATAATAAGTTCCGTCGCAACGCGCAAAACGGCTAAGGCGACGGCGGTCGAGACCGCTAAGAAAGGAGGCGGCGCGCAATGAATAAAAAATTATCTGTCGTATTAAAGTGGCTGTTTTTAATAGTGGTGCTTGTGTGCATATACGCGCCCATCGCGCTTATTATCGTGTATTCGTTTTCCGCCGAAAAGGATATAGGCGGACACAACGGATTCGGAGACTTCACGTTTTCGCTCTACACCAGCCTGTTTTCCAACGAGCGCATTATGAACGCTCTTGTCAACACGCTGGTAATAGGTCTGCTGTCGGCTACTTTCGCCACAATAATAGGTACGTTTACTTCGGTGGGGCTGCACTACATGAAACGCGGCAGGAAGGCGGTGAACTTTATGTCTCAGGTCACCGTCGTCAACGCCGAAATAGTCACGGCGGTGGGATTTTTTCTGCTTTCCATTTTTTTGCGCGACGTCGTGCGTATTCCCGTTGAAAAGGGAGTGGTGTGGCTAATAATTGCGCATACCGTCATTACCACGCCTTACGTTATACTAAACGTCAGTCCGCGGCTCAATCAGCTTAATCCCAACCTGTATGAGGCGGGCATGGACCTGGGAGCCGGGCCGGTGCGCAGTTTGTTTACGGTGATACTGCCCCAGCTGGTGGGCGCCATGATATCGGGCTTTGCCCTTGCGTTTACGCTGTCGCTGGACGATTTTGTCGTCACCAATCTCAATAAGGGCACAAACGGCGTAGACACGATTTCGACGTTTGTGTACGCCAACTTAAAGCGCAATCTGGACCCCGCCGTAAGGGCGCTCAGCACGATAATTTTTGTCACCGTCTTAGTGGTGCTCATAATAGTTAACATTGTCAAAAACAAAAAGAAAACCCGGATGGAAAAAGCCCAAAAGGCTGTTTGACCATAAATCTATAAAAAGGAGAATAAAAATGAAAAAACTTATCTCGATAATACTGGCAGTTATCATGACCATTTCCGTGGGACTTTTTTCCGCATGCGGCGGCAACCGCGCGCAGCAGCTAAAAATGTATGTTCCCGGCGAATATATAGACGAAAGTATATTTGACGAGTTCGAACAGTGGTATCAGGAAAAAACCGGAAAAACCGTGGAAGTGGTTACTCCCACCACCTTTGATACAGTCGAAGAAATCATGACGGCTGTGGAACGCGACAAGGCCGATTACGATTTGCTGCTACCTTCCGATTATGCCGTCGAACAGCTCATCAAAAAAGGACTGGTGCAAAAAATCGACAAACAGCGCGTCGACGTGTCCGCCGTCATCAAACCCGAATATGTCGAGCGCGCCAAAATATCCGATCCCACGCTTGAATATTCCGTACCGTATATGTACGGCACCTTCGGCATTATGTACGATTATTCGCGTACGGGCGAACATATCGACAGCTGGGCGGCCATATTTACCGACAAGTACGAGGGCAAAAGCGCCAACAAAGATTCGCTTAGAGAGGCGCTGACGTCCGCCGCCATCTGGAACAACCGCGATTCGCTTTTGAGCGGCGAATATGACAACGCCAAGCTGCAGGCCATTTACGAAGACATGTCCGACGCCGCCATCGACGCCGCGATAGATACGTTAAGATCCTCCAAGCGCAATTTCCTGTGGGGCGGCGAAAGCCTTAAATTCGATATGGCGTCCTCCAAGACCAACGTGCAGGTGGCGCTTATGTGGTCGTGCGACGCCGGCTATATCATGAACGATTATGAAGACGACGACGGAGTAGAGCACTCCGGCAACCGCAATCTGTGGTATGTCATTCCCAAGGAAGGCGGCAATATTTATCTCGATTGCTTTGTCATTTCCAAATATGCGAAAAACGTCGACGCTGCCAACTATTTCCTCGAATTTCTCTGCCTTAAAGAAACGGCGCTTACAAACAGCTATTATGCCGGCGCAATAAGCCCCGTTACGGAAGCGTATGAAGAGCTTTACGAAGAATATTACAGCGACGAAACGTTGGGCGAAGGCGCTGCTCCCGGAGAAGAAGAGGCGTGGAGAGCCATGTATCTCGACATGATGTTTCCCTCGGCCGAAACGCTGCTTAGATGCGGCACGATGCGCGATTACGGCGACAGAGACGCAGATATAAGCGTCAAATGGTACAACGTGCGCAACTGACGCGGAAAAGTCGCAATTTTATGTCACAGCCAACAAAAACTTTCAATTACGACGCCGTGGTGGTGGGCGCGGGTCACGCCGGAATAGAGGCGGCGCTCGCGCTTGCCCGCACGGGACTTAATACGCTCATCTTATCGGTGACGCTGGACAATATAGGTTATCTTGCGTGCAACCCCAGCATAGGAGGAACGGCCAAGGGGCATCTCGTGCGCGAGGTGGACGCTCTTGGCGGTCAGATGGGCATCACCGCCGACAAGACGCTAACACAGCTGAGAATGCTAAATTCCTCCAAGGGTCCCGCCGTGCAGTCGCTGCGCGCACAGGTGGACAAGTACGCCTATCACCGCGAAATGAAACGCGTGCTCGAAAATACCGAAAATCTTACGCTCAGACAGGGCGAGGCGAAAGAACTCATAGTGGAAGAGGGTAAGGTTTGCGGTGTCAAGACCGTGTACAATCTTATTTACCGCGCCAAAGCCGTTGTGCTTGCCTGCGGAGTATATCTCAATTCCACCATAATAGTGGGCGATGTTTTTTTGAAAAGAGGTCCCGTCTCGTTTGCGAGAAGCGAGTATTTGTCCGACAATCTGCGTGCGCTCGGACTGGAAATAAGGCGCTTTAAGACGGGGACGCCTGCTCGCATAGACGGCCGCAGCGTGGATTATTCGGCGCTCGAACTGCAAAAAGGTCAGCCGGATATATATTCGTTTTCCGTCATGAGCAAAAAGGTCAACGCCACCAAAAGAGTGTGCTATTTGGGTTATACCAACGAAAAAACGCATGAAATTATAAGAGAAAACTTATCTTATGCTCCCAAGTATGCCGGCCTTATCGACGGCGTGGGACCGCGGTACTGTCCGTCGATAGAAGACAAAGTGGTAAGATTCAAAGACAAGGAGCGCCACCAGTTTTTCCTCGAACCGGAAGGAGAGGGAACGGTCGAGGCGTACGTTCAGGGCATCTCCACTTCGCTGCCGGCGTCCGTTCAGTACGATTTATACCGCAGCATAAACGGCTTTGAAAACGTCAGAATCATGCGCGACGCCTATGCCATCGAATACGACTGCATAAACCCGCTCGAACTTTATCCGACGCTGGAATGTAAAAAGATAAGTGGCCTTTTCTGCGCGGGACAAATCAACGGCACGAGCGGCTACGAAGAAGCGGCGGCACAGGGCATCGTTGCCGGAATAAACGCAAGTCTAATGCTGCGCGGCAAAAAACAAATAGTGTTTACGCGCGACAACAGCTATATAGGCGTTCTTATCGACGACCTGGTGACGGAAGGCACTAACGAACCGTACAGAATGATGACCTCGCGTGCGGAGTTCCGGCTTTCGCTGAGACAGGACAACGCCGATCTGCGTCTGACGGAGATAGGAAGGCAGGTAGGCCTGGTGGACGACAAGCGTTACCGCAAGTACAAAAAAAAGCTGCGAGACCTTGCGAATGCCGAAAAGTTGCTGGATAACGTCATCTCGCCCAAACAATATGCGCCGCTGTTTAACGAGGCGGGCGAGCCTATGGCAAAAAGCGGACTGACGGTGCGGGACATAATAAAGCGCCACGGCGTTACCGTGGGACTTTTTAACAAGTACTTCGACATGTTTGCAAAAATGTCCCCCGACGCGGAAAACTGCCTTTTTGTGTCAGTAAGGTACGACGGCTACCTCGCCCGTGCCGAAAAAGCAAGGGCGGAGCAAAAGCGCCTGGAAAACACCGCGTTGTCGCCGTCGATTAACTATATGACCATCGATGGTCTTAGGCTGGAAGCGCGCGAAAAACTCAATAAAGTCAAGCCGCTTTCAATAGGACAGGCGGGCAGAATAAGCGGCGTCACTCCCGCCGACATCAATGTGCTAATTTTGTCCCTGGCAAAACGAAAATAAACAAAAAGCTCCGTCTGTTGCTTGTCGGGGCTATTTTATTTGTAAATTTATATAATATCCGGCATATTTTTGTATGCGCTTACAAACGCGGCAGAAAATCTTAAACGGCATTATTCGGCGCCGCTTAAAAAAGATAAAAAATTTTTTAAAATATGCGGAAAAACAGTTGACAAAACCAACGGTAAGCAATATAATAATATTGAACACTTGAATAAGCGTTCAAATGAGAGAGGTTTGAATGGCAAGTACGGAGCAAAACGACAAAACAGTTGCCGAAATCCGCCGGATGCTGCCCGATGACGAAACTATTTACGAACTTGCAAATCTTTTCAAAGTTTTCGGCGATCCGACAAGGGCAAAAATACTCGGCTGTCTGCAGATTCGTTCGATGTACGTGTGTGAAATTGCCGAAGCGCTGGAGATGACGGTGTCCGCGGTGTCCCATCAACTGAGAGTGCTGCGCGGAGCAAAGCTGGTCAAAGGCGTAAAGGAAGGAAAGGAGGTCCAGTATTCTTTGGACGACGACCACGTCACCAAGATAATGGAATACGGTCTGACGCACGTAGCCGAATGATAACGGCGCGAAAAAGAAAAAATTGTTTTTTACTCTGATATTTGAATAATTGTTCACTCAATCAATCGCTCAAATATAAGATAAACAAATAAAAAGGAGTTTTATCATGAAAAAGATTTTTAAGCTGGAAGATCTCGATTGTGCCAACTGCGCGGCGAAAATGGAGCGCGCGGTGTCGAAACTGGACGGAGTGGACGCCGTAAACGTCAGCTTTATGACGCAGCGTATGTCCATCGACGCCGACGAGACGCGTTTCGACGAAATCATGGACAACGTGGTAAAAGCTTGCCGTAAAATAGAACCCGACTGCAAGATAGTGCGCTGAAAACAAACGCTGTCGCCGACCGAAAGCGTTTTCGTATAATACCACGGGTGGGTAATTATGAAAAATTCATCTTTAAGCAAAAAGGAAAAGAAAAATCTGACGCGCATAATAGTGGCGCTGGTGTTGTTTTTGGCACTGTTTATCACCGACAAAATCATGCCGCTGGGAGAGGTGCTTAAAATACGGCAGGCCTGGGTGCTTCCGTTCTGTCTTTACCTTGCGGTGTATCTGCTCATCGGCTACGCCGTTTTGTGGCGTGCGGTCCGCAATATAGCGCACGGCCAGATTTTCGACGAGAACTTTCTCATGTGCGTGGCGACGCTGGGCGCATTTGCCTTGGCGATATACCGCGGCGTAACCGGCATGAAAATAGAAGGATTCGACGAGGCGTGCGCGGTGCTGCTGTTTTATCAGGTGGGCGAATTTTTCCAGAGCTACGCCACCGGCAGGTCGCGCAGGTCCATTGCCGGGCTCATGGACATACGCCCCGATTACGCCAACCTTTTATGCGGGGATAAAACCGAAAGGGTAGACCCGGACAAAGTGGAAATAGGCGATGAGATAGTAGTCAATCCCGGCGAGAAGGTGCCGCTGGACGGCATTGTAGTTGACGGCGAGACGGCGTTGGACACCAAGGCTCTTACGGGCGAGTCGATGCCGGTAAGCGTAAGCGAAGGCGGCGAAGTGATAAGCGGAAGCGTCAATATATCTTCGCGCATTGCGATAAAAGTCACAAAGAAATTTTATGATTCGACGGTGTCGAAAATACTCGAACTGGTAGAAAACGCCTCCGACCAGAAATCACGCGCGGAGAATTTCATCACCAGATTCGCACGGTATTACACCCCGATTGTCGTCGCGACGGCGGCGCTGCTGGCGATTGTGCCCGGTCTTGTCACGTCCGACTGGTCGAAATGGATATACCGCGCTCTCAGCTTTTTGGTGGTGTCCTGTCCGTGTGCGCTGGTAATATCCGTTCCGCTGTCGTTTTTTGCCGGGATAGGCGCGGCGTCCAAATACGGTATCCTGATAAAGGGGTCCAATTATCTCGAAAAATTCAACAAGGCGGACATCTTTGTCTTTGACAAGACGGGTACGCTCACAAAAGGCAACTTTGCAGTCACCGACGTTGCTCCAAAAGAGAAGAAAGACGAAATATTGCGTCTTGCCGCGATTGCCGAAAACGACTCTAATCACCCCATTGCGCGCTCTATCGTCGCATGTTACGGAGGTGAAATAGAGGGAGGTTATACTCTCACAAACGTTGCGGGATTCGGCGTTATCGCAACAAAAGGCGACGATGCGATATATTGCGGCAACGAGAAACTTATGAAATCTTACGATATTCCGTTTGTCGCGCACAACGGCGTAGGCACTGTCGTTTATGTCGCCCACAATAATGAATATGTCGGTTCGCTTCTTATCAGCGACGAAATCAAGAACGAATCGGCGTCTGCCGTTGCGGAGCTTAACAAAATGGGATGTAAAACGGTCATGCTTACAGGGGATAACGAGGCAATTGCATCCGATGTTGCTGCAAAAATAGGTCTTTCGGGCTACAAAGCCTCGCTTTTGCCTCAAAACAAGGTTGAAAACGTCGAGCAAATGCTCAAAGACAAGAAAAAAGACGAAGTTTTGTGCTTTGTCGGCGACGGCATCAACGACGCACCCGTGCTTATGCGCTCGGACATTGGCATCGCAATGGGCGGTGTAGGCAGCGATGCGGCAATCGAAGCAAGCGACGTCGTGCTTATGCAAGACGATTTGACGGGTATATCCACTGCAAAACGTATTTCCAAAAAGACGATGAGAGTGGTGTACGAAAACATCGTCGGCTCTCTTGCGGTCAAATTGCTCATCATGGCATTGAGCGCAACGGGTGTGCTCGGCGCGGCAACCATGTGGATTGCCGTCATCGGCGACGTCGGCGTTGCAATCGCCGCAATCATCAATGCAATGCGCGTCAACAAAGGCTACAAAACAACCGTTAAAACACAAAAATAACCGATTAGATAGCCGAAATATGTTTATAATCTGACATATACGGCTTATCAAATCTCGCAAATAGTCATAATTTTCCCTATTCTATAAGAAAAGCGGATTTGCAATTTGCAATCCGTTTTTCTATTATCGTCGTTAAGTATTGTTTCGATTAAGTATAAATAGAAAGAACTTGAAATGATTGCGAGAGAGCGATTGTGATATTCGCCGCTTCGTTTTGCATATTATATAGTGCGTAGAGAGGTGAATTATGCATTTTATGGCACTTATGCTTGCGATACTCGGATTGTTAGGTATGTTGGGATTCTTCGGCGGCTTGTGGTTTTAATCGCTTCGGATTCTAATAAAACAGCGTTTTCGTTTGGGTCAAAACGTTCGTTCGATTCCGTTAAATCGATTTGAAATGAAAAAACACATCTTAAAGATGTGTTTTTATTTACTTTGATATTATCTTTGTTATAT
>USEG01000033.1 GCA_900553555.1 uncultured Clostridia bacterium | reverse complement strand
GCAGGCGCTGTTAAAAATCGTCGAAAGCACGGTGGCGTCTGTGCCTCCGCAGGGTGGACGCAAGCATCCCCAGCAGGAGTGCCTGCAGATAGACACTACGAATATACTCTTTATATTCGGCGGCGCGTTTGTCGGTCTGGATAAGATAATTGAAAAGCGCCAAAGCTCTTCATCGCTGGGATTCGGCGGCGAAATAAAAAAGACGGATTTGTCCGAAGAGGAAATATAAAAAAAGTGCAACCGCAGGATCTTATCAAATATGGGCTTATTCCCGAATTTATCGGCAGAGTACCCATCACGGTCAGCTTGTCGGCGCTGGATGAAGCTGCGCTCGTAAATATACTCACTCAGCCCAAAGACGCGCTTGTCAAACAGTATATCGAGCTGATGAAAATGGACGGCGTTGACCTGTCATTTGAGCCGGACGCGGTCAAAGCGATAGCACATAAGGCCATAGAGCTCAAAACCGGCGCCCGCGGACTTAGATCGATAGTGGAAGATTGTATGCTTGATACAATGTTTGACGCGCCTACCGATAAATCGGTGCGCAAAATCATCATCACGAAAGATTCCATAATAAACGGCACGCGCCCCATAATAATTAAAAAAGAAGAAAAATCTGCTTAAATATCCAAACGGCATTTCACAATAGGAATGCCGTTTTTACTTGAAAAAATCATATTATTATGATACAATAATAAAATAATACCCGTCGCCCCGTCATATAAGGGCGCATGGGCTTTGTAAAAACACAAAAACTCGATTGACAATACGGCATAAGAAGGTAGAATATATGGAAGACAATAATATTATTACAGGCGAGCGGGAAAAACAACGGATGAAAGTAGTTTTTATACGCACAAACGTTCTTTTCCCCCACCAGATTTTAAATTTCGAATTAGGTAAGGACAACGAAATTCTGCGCGTTATAGAAGACGCTCGCGCAAAAAACGAAGATGTCCTCGTGATCACCGAGAAGAACGGGAATATAAATAAATCTCTGCCGAACGACGCATACAAAGTGGGAACGACCGCAAAAGTCACGCAGATTCTGCGATTGCCCAACGATACGGCGCGGGCCATAGTGCGTGGCGAACGCCGTATGATGGTGGAAGAATATATTTCCGTTGCTCCGTTTGTGGCGACGGTTACGCCTTACGGTGAAGATGTCGCGGCAGATGACGCCGAGACCAAGGCTCTTATCAATCTGATAAAGGAAGAATGCGGCCGCACGCTGCAAAATTCCGCAAAATTCAATAAGGACATTATTTCGCAGGCCGACATAATAAACGTTGACCGGCTGATATGCGAACTCGTGTATTATCTTTTCAACAACGACGCGGATCGTCAGCGCATCTTGGAGATTTATTCGAAACGCGACCAGCTGGAGGCGATATATGCAAAGCTTATTTCCAGCGGGGAAGTGCTCGCCGCCGAAAAACGCATATCTCAGCGCGTAAAAGAGAGCGTCGATAAAAATCAGAAAGAATATTATCTGCGCGAACAAATAAAGGCCATTCATGACGAACTGGGCGACGATCAGGAAGAAAAAAATCAATATATGGAGACCGCGCGCGAAAAGAAGTTGCCCGATTACGCCGTCGAAAAACTGGAAAAAGAGATGTCGCGTCTTGACAAGATGGCTCCCAATTCACCCGAGGCCGGCATTATACGAACATATATCGAATGGTTGCTGGATTTGCCGTGGGGAGTGGTATCAAATGAAAATCTCGACCTTAAAAAAGCCGAAGAAATTCTCGACCGCGATCATTACGGCTTGGAAAAAATCAAGCGCAGAATTATCGAATATCTTGCGGTTCACAAGCTTACCGACAACAACAAAGGCGCAATATTGTGTTTTGTCGGCCCGCCGGGCGTAGGAAAGACTTCGATTGTCGAGTCCATTGCGCGGGCAGCCGGAAGAGCGTTTGTTCAGATGTCGTTGGGCGGAGTGCGCGACGAAGCGGAGATACGCGGGCATCGCCGCACATATATCGGCGCGATGCCGGGCAGAATACTTGCCGGCATGAAGACGACGGGCGTCAATAATCCCGTGTTTTTGTTGGACGAGATAGATAAAATGTCCAGCGACTTCCGCGGCGATCCCGCCAGCGCAATGCTCGAAGTTTTGGATCCCAATCAAAACGACAAATTCAGGGATCATTATCTGGAAATTCCGTACGACTTGTCCAAAGTCATGTTTGTCGCCACCGCGAATACGACGGACAGTATTCCGACGCCGCTATTGGACAGAATGGAACTTATTGATTTGACGGGATATACCTATGAAGAAAAATTGCAGATAGCCAAGCGTTATTTGTTGAAAAAGCAGGCGGAACAAAACGGTATGGCGGACTGCGATATCGAGATTTCCGACGATACGCTCATGAAAGTAATAGCAAATTATACCCGTGAAAGCGGCGTCCGCAACCTGGAGCGCGAAATAGGTTCAATAATACGCAAGTTAGCCGTTAAGCGCGTCGAGGACGGCACAACGCGGTTTACCGTCGATAAAAACAACCTTAAAGATTATCTCGGAGCGGAAAGATTTTTGGATACGTCAAAAAACAGCCAGTCACTGGTGGGCGTTGCGACGGGACTTGCATGGACGAGCGTGGGCGGCGTGACGCTGCGAGTAGAGACGGTACTGATACCCGGAGGCAAAGGCGACGTAATACTCACCGGCAATATGGGCGACGTCATGAAGGAATCGGCAAAGACGGCTTTAAGTGTTGTTAAAAGCCGTATGGAAAAATACGGGATTGAGCCCGAAAAGTTTACCAAGTACGATTTGCATATACACATTCCCGAAGGCGCCACTCCGAAAGACGGCCCCAGCGCCGGCATCACGCTTTCTACGGCGATTATGTCGGTCATGACGGGACGCAAAGTAGACGAAAACGTCGCTATGACGGGAGAAGTTACGCTTACAGGTCGTGTTTTGGCGATAGGCGGCTTGAAGGAAAAGTCGCTGGCGGCATTCAGAAGCGGAATAAAGACGCTCATTATTCCGAAAGAGAACGCCAAGGATATCGACGAGTTACCGGCGGAAGTTAAAAATAACCTTGATATTGTCACGGTTGACGACATCGAACAGGTGTTCGAAAAGGCTATTTTATGATTAAAAACGCAAAATTTATTACAAGTATTGCGGATATAAACATTTATCACGAGTTTTCGCAGTCATACGATTGTCCCGAAATATGTCTTTTGGGCAGGTCAAACGTAGGGAAATCTTCTTTTATCAATTTTTTGACGGACAGACGTAAATTGGCAAAAACTTCTTCCACTCCCGGAAGGACGCGGCTTATAAATCTTTTCGAAATAGACGGCGGAAGATTTATGTTTGTCGATCTCCCCGGTTACGGATATGCCAAAGTAAGCAAGAAAGAGAAGGAAAAATGGGACTCTTTGCTGGGCGGATATGTCGAAACCAGCCAAAAACTGAAACACGCGTTTGTCTTGGTGGATTGTCGTATAGAACCTACTATACTTGACAAACAAGCGGTGAACTACCTGTATTTTTACAATATCCCGTTTACAGTTATAGCGACAAAGTGCGACAAATTATCCGGCGCCCAGCGCGGCAGAAATATGCAGACGATAGCCACGGCGCTTAAAATAGGCGTGGGCAATGTCATACCCGTGTCGGCGGTAAGCGGACAGGGAAAACAGGCCGTTTTTGCCCGCCTGGACGAAATTTTGGAAATACAGTAACATCTCGGGGCCTTCCGTAATAAAATTTACGGGAGGCTTTTATGAATAATATCAATGTCGGAAGAATCAACGGCAATGCGCTGTGCGGGCTTTGCGAAAAAGTCTGCATACGAGTGGATAAAGTGTTGGACGGGTGCAAATGTTTTTTCAGCGGCGTGCGCGAAGACAATATTCCCGTGGCGTTTTCGGAGGGCAGCGCACCGACGGCGCCGTATAATTTTGTTGCCGTTGAGGGAACGGGCGGCGTGACCGCACAGAACATGACTGTGTCTTCCGCCGATGCCGGCAGACTGCGGATAAGCTACAACGCGCTGTTTCCCGTCAGCATAACTTTTACCGACGCGCAAAACCGTTCGTATTATGCTCTCGGAAATATAAGTCAGCCGGTTTCGGTAGTATTAAAAAATCCCCCCGTCAATCAGCCGTATTCAGTGGAGATAACGGGCAGACTTGTGGGAAAGCAAGGCACATTGACGGCGGCGGGAGCAAGTTTTTCGTGCTGCATTGCGATAATTACGGCGCTTACGGTAAAAAGCGATATAGTTCTGCCTGTTTACGGAGACTGCGTATATCCCCATTGCACCGCCGAGGAGGACGAGTGCGCCGCACTTTTTAATACGCCGCCGTTTGCATGAATCAGCTTAAATTAATTGCAAAACAAAGGATATTATGATATAATTTGACCATGAAAGTCTTTGCTATAAGCGATTTGCATTTGTCCATCAACAATCCCAAACCCATGAATATTTTCGGCGAGGTTTGGGATGATTATTTGACGCAGATAGAGCAGTCATGGAAAGAAAACGTCGACGATGGCGACATAGTGCTTATTGCCGGCGATATCAGTTGGGCAATGAAACTGCAGGAAGTGGTCCCGGATATCAATTATATATCATCCTTTAAAGGGAAAAAAATATTTATACGCGGCAATCACGATTATTGGTGGTCGTCGATATCGGCGGTAAGGACCATGCTGCCGCCGGGGATGTATGCGCTCCAAAACGACGCGGTGAGGATAGAAAACGTGGTTTTTTGCGGCAGCCGCGGCTGGACGCCTATTGAGGAATGTGAAACGGACGCCGATAAAAAAATATATGCACGCGAACTTATCCGCATGAGAATGTCGCTCGATTGTGCAAAAAAGCTGCAGCAGCCGGGAGATAAAATTATCGCGATGGTACATTATCCGCCCTTTGGCTGCAGGCTGGATGGCACGCCCATGACATGTTTGTTTGAAGAGTATTCCGTTGATTCCGTGGTTTACGGCCATCTTCACGGAAAATCTGTACGGGCTGTAAAATATATGCAAAAAAACGGTATTTCCTATTACCTGACTTCTTGCGATCTTGTCGACAACAAGCTTATAAGAATTTTGTGACCGCAACTTCTCGCTACGGCAAATTTGTGTGCGAAATGAGAATGTGCGTGATGTGACTTATTGGATATGCGCCTATAAACCCGGATTTTAATAATAGTATAATAAAGATAGTCAAGCTCTCCTTTACGGGGAGCTTTTTTAATAAAGCGTTTAAGCAGTAAAGAAGGTGTTGCGGATATGGTGGTCAGGAAGGGTCACAGATATGGTGGTCAAAAAGGGACGAAATATTTGCTTTGCTGTAACTTAAAACAATAATAGTGCCGACAAAAACGATGCGGTATAAGACTATACAGCCAAAATCTTGGCTTATTATGTGATAAAACGTGGTTTTTGCGATGACAGGCCGTGGCCAAAAGGGTTAGTTATGAATATCCAGTGGTTAAAAAAAATAATAAAAGGGTCAAAAAGGGTCAAAAATGGTTGACAAGACACTTTTTGTGTGTTACAATAAATATACTTAACACAGGAGGTGACGATAAGTGCTGCTGTTTGGTAAATACGAGCATCAGATGGATGAGAAAAAACGTATTCGCATCCCGGCAAAACTCAAAGACGCACTTGGCGCCAATCCTGTAATAATGAAAGGGACAAGTCCGTGTCTGGTCGTTTATTCCAGCGAACGAGCAAGCGAAGTTATAAAGGCAAAGTTCGAGAAGATAATCGACGGCACCGTTACCGACGAGGACGAAATGGATTTGCTGCGCGACTTGACATCCAATACGCAAAACGCCGAGGAGGACAAGCAGGGCCGTGTAAAGATCGAAAAAGATCTGGTGGACTACGCCCGTCTTAAAAAAGATATCGTCACTATAGGTGTTTACGACAAGGTGGAAATCTGGAGCGCCGAAGAGTGGAATAAACGTCAAAAGGCCAAGTCCGAGAAAAATAAATAATATTGCACGGAGAAAATTATGGAACCATATCATATTCCGGTAATGTTCGACGAATGCATGGAAGCCTTACAGGTAAAGGACGACGGCATATATTTTGACGGAACTTTGGGAGGCGGCTCTCATACGGCGGGAATTTTGTCCCGCGGCGGAAGAGTCATAGCGGTTGACCGAGACGATGACGCTATCGAGTATTGCCGGCAGCGTTTTGCCGATTCGCCGTTTGCCGATCATCTGACCATTGTCAAGAGCAACTTCAAAGATTTTTCGCATATCATCGCCAAACTCGGAGTTAAGAAAATCGACGGCGCGCTACTTGACCTAGGCATCTCTTCCCATCAGATAAGTAGTGTGGAAAGGGGCTTTACTTTTCAGCAGGACGCCCCGTTGGACATGCGAATGGACAGAGAGCAAAAACTGTCGGCAAAAGATATAGTCAACAGCTGGCCTCAGGAAAAAATTGCCGACGTGATATTCGATTACGGCGAAGAAAAATTTGCCAAGCGCATAGCTGCAAACATTTGCGCCTTTCGTCAAAAGAAGGAAATAGAAACTACGTTCGAGCTGGTTGACATAATAAAACACAGCGTCGACAGCGCGGCAATGAAAAACGGACATCCGGCAAAGCGTACATTCCAGGCGCTGCGCATCGCGGTAAACGATGAGCTGAGCGGACTGGGCGAATTGATAGAAGACATTGTGAACAAACTCAATGTAGGCGGTCGGATAGCTATTATTTCTTTTCATTCGCTGGAAGACAGAATAGTTAAACGCAAATTTGCCTTCATGGCCACCGATTGTATTTGCGATAAGACTTTACCGGTGTGCGTATGCGGTCACAAGGCGGACATCAAAATAATCGGTAAGTACAGACCGAGCGAAAAAGAACTTGACAAAAACCCGCGCAGTTCGAGCGCTACCTTACGGGTAGCCGAGAAACTGGCAAAAAAATAAAGAATAAATTTTTAGTGAGGTACATATCATGATAACGACGAGAAGAACAGCCGTAAGCGACAGAGATTTTGAAACAAAGCAGAACACTGTTATAGAAACCGATTTTAATACAGATACGTCGGCTTATGTAGACCCCGTCATAAAACCTCTTCGTGCGGACGCCCCCGTTGTGACAAAGCGTATTACACCGGCAATGGACAACAGCGACATTATGCCCACAATCAAGGTCTCCAAAAAGGAAGAGAGAAAAGTTGTCGAAAACGAAGAGATCGAAAAGCCTGCGCAAGCTGTTCGCGTGGTCGATGCCAAGACTAAGGCCGTCATGATAACCTATCTCGCGGTGGCTTTCGTTATGGCGCTTATCGTTCTTGCGACGGGACTTATCATCACAAGCCGCACAACCGAAGTAGCGGCATTGGAAAACGACGTAAGAACGGCATACAATACCATTCTCGGACAGCAAGATACTATGGATTATCTCTCCGATGAAGACGTTGTCGGCTCCAAGGCGGAAGGCATGGGCATGACGAGCGCCGGCGCCGCTCAGGAAATCGAGCTTATACCCATCGGCGACGAAGTTACTTATGAAGAACGTACAAACGCATTTGATCGTTTTTGTGATTTTATAAGTCAACTTCTCGGAGGCTGAAAAATTAAATTGGATTGTAATAGTTTAATCACTACCAGAAAAAGATTATTGATTTTAGTCATTTCAATAGTCTTTTTCTTTTTTGTATTGTTCGGGCGTCTTGCATGCGTGCAGATAGTTTCGGGAAGACAATATTCTGCCCGCGCCGCCGAACAGTGGTACAGAGATTTGCCGCTTGACGCCAAACGCGGCGTCATTTACGATAAAAGCGGCAATGTCATCGCAGGCAACATGACGGTATACACCGTTTATGTGCGCCCCGGTTCGGTTAAAGACGCCCGTAACGTGGCGGACGTTTTATCCGAACGACTTAACGTCGACCGCGATAAACTGCTGCAAAAAATCGAGCGGCACAGCGTAAGCGAAATAACAGTAAAACGCGGCGTAGACGAGGCGACGGGAAAAGCTCTTATGGAGCTTAATTTACCCGGCGTATATTTTTCAGTAGGCTATACGCGCAGTTACCCTCATCCGGAATACCTTGCCCAGGTGGTAGGTTTTACCAATATAGACGGCGAAGGGCAAAACGGCCTGGAAGGCTATTACGATAAATATCTAAAAGGCGTCGACGGGCAGTATCTTGTGCAGTCGGACAATCGCGGCGGAGAAATTACTAGCGGCGAAAGATATTATGTGCCGCCCATACAAGGTGCGGATATTATCACGACCGTCGATATAAATTTACAGGCTTTTTGCGAAGAAGCCGTGTCGCAAGCAACGATGGAATGGCAGGCAAAGGGCGCTACAATGCTTATTATGGAAGCGGA
>USEG01000032.1 GCA_900553555.1 uncultured Clostridia bacterium | reverse complement strand
TTGGAGACCGCTACTCTACCGTTGAGCCACTCCCCTAAGCCTAAACATTATACATCTTTATAATATAAAAGTCAATCGTTTTTAATAAATTTTCAGTCCTGAGCCAAGAAATATTTTGATGTGTACAACAATTTAAGCAACAAAAAGCTAAGAGGAAGGTTTGTACTTAAAATAATCGGGATAAAAAGCGTAACGGCGTAATTCGTAATATTGCCGCTCAAAGGCATTCCGATAAACAGATTAAGCCCGAAGGCCAGCAGGCAAATAAGCACCATGACAACCAGCTTAAACCAAAATTGATCCATAATGTTTGCCTCTATACGCTTTTTGCTGTCGGGGTTTGAATAATATTTTATTCCGGCGTACACGGTAAGAGCCAAAGCGGCAATAATACCCGCTACAAACATGAAGACGTCGTAATCGCCTTGCGAGCCGACAACATTTTTACATATCAAATATGTAACCAATGTCTCCAGCAGCATTACGATAAATAATATACCGTTGGTAACCAGTCTTAAAAGATTGTCTTTATAGTAATACTTAACGGCATATTGGTGTTTTGATTTATTGTCGTTTACGCGAACGACAACCTCTTCGCCAAGTTCGCGAGCCGATTCCACAATATTGCCGAACGCCCTTATTTTGACTTTGTCGTTTAATTCAAGCGCGTTGTTTTCTATTTCGGCTTTAGTGATTTCGCTGTTATTGTTGTCAAACTTATCGATTATGCCGGACAACAAATCTTGATAACCGTTGGACCCGGCAGATTTTCCGGATAGCTCATCTTCGGCGGCGGCAACGGCATCGCCGTATGTCTGCTTGTCGTGATAGTCGTAAAAATCCGGTTTTTCGGGCTGTTTAAGCGGCGACAATTCCGCTTCGATAAGAGCAGAGGCGTTGTCGCTTGTATCGGAATAGGGATAATCCGACGAGGAAAAATCCGGTTCGTATTGATATTTTGTGGCGGCAGTATCGCCCATCAGATCGGAATAATTATCCATCATTGCGGAGACATTGTCGTTGGCGGCGGAATTATCCGTCTTGATGTCGTCGATATAGCTGTTGTCTTCGAAATTGCGACGGAATATATCGTTTATATCCTCGGATTCTTCGTCATGTAGCTTTTTGGCATTGTCTGATTGTCCCGCAATGCCGGCGTCAAACCAGGAAATCGTGGTGTGATCTTCGCTGCCCGAAGGAGTGGAGGACGCGTCTTCGGTGTGATGATAAGGAATAAATTCGTTATCCTTACTTTCATTTTCGTGGGGCGTCACATTGTAATAACGCTCATCGTCAGTAAGAAAGTGCGCGTCGTTTGCCTCTTGTTCTAAATTGTCGTCAGATTGCAATTCGGCGCTGTCAATATTATTTTCCGCGGGAATTGTGTTATGGTTTTGAGCGTTCAAAGGCAGCGAATCGGACGACGTTTGGTTTATGTATTGATGGTCGGTCGCGTCGTTTTCGTTTAATGGCTGAGATAAAGAGGTGTCGACATCCGAGAGAGTAAGCTGCTGTTCGCCAATAGAATCGTTCTGCGAATCGTCTGCCGAGGCATTTATCGCCGGCTGCTCATCGGCCGACATTATTTTTACTTCGTTTATTTCGCTGTCCGGAACGTCTTGTGCAATACCGCCGTCGTTTCCCAAATCATATTTGTTTTCGGAAATAAGTTTATCGATGACGGTACGCGAATATTCATAGTCGTCCTGGCATTGCTTAAAGACTTCTTTTCCCAGTTCGGTCAAAGAAAAATATTTACGCCTTCCGCCGTTAGATTGTCCGCCCCAATAAGACGTGACATATCCTTGCGTTTCAAGGCGCTTAAGGCATGAGTAGAGAGTGGGCTGTTTTATTGTAAATTGCCCGCGGCTTTTTTTCTCTATTTCATTGACTATTTCGTAGCCGTATCTGTCGCCGGAATATAATGCGCTCAGTATAATCGTATTTATGTTTCCGCGCAGCAGATCACTGTTGATTTCTTTTGGCATAATGCTCCCTACTGGTTTAATGTTTTTTAAAATTATATAACAATTTCACAACAATGTCAACAAAAAACTTAATAATACTTGAAGAAAATTAGTACTTTGTCTGACAGAATACTCAATCATCGTCATTTTCATCAAATTTAATCAGATTTGCACTGCTTTTTCGAATATCTTCACTGATAGCCGCATAATGTTTTTTTGTGGTGTTTACATCTCGGTGTCCTAAAATATCGGCCACTACATAAATATCTTTTGTCTTTCTGTAGAGTGTTGTGCCGAATGTAGAACGAAGTTTGTGCGGAGATATTTTTTTTAACGGGGCGGCGTACGAGGCATATTTTTTGACAAGATTTTCCGCCGTTCTTACATTGATGCGCCGGCCTTGCAGAGATAAAAAAAGTGCGTCGGTATCTTTAATGTTTTTTGCAAAATCTGTTTGTTGCGTAATTTGATCTTCTTTCCAGTTTAGATAGTCAATAAGAGCGGACGCAACATCTTCAGAAAAATACAATATGGTTTTGTTGCCGCCTTTGCGCGTTATGGAGACAGCGTTATTTTTAAGATCCAGGTCTTTTTCGTTTATTCCGACGCATTCGCTTATTCTCATTCCGGTGCCCAATAAAAGAGACAGCAGGGCGACATCACGGCATTTTGTGTAATTATGGTAGGTCTTTTCGCGCGAGGAAAGCGAATCGCCGTCTTTGGCTTCTTCTATTAGTTTCGATATTTCGTGTTTGTCGAGAAATACTATGGGTTTGTCGTGTATTTTCGGGGTATCGACTTTTTGAGTAACGTTGGTAGACAGCAAATCATGTTTATAAAAAAACTTGTAAAAGGATCGAATTGCCGACAATTTTCTCTCTTTGGCGCGCTCACCGCACTTAATTTTGCGTCCGTTGATCTTATATAGGGATAAATATTCCAAAAACAATTCTATATCAAAAGCGGTAAGTTGTTCGATATCTTCCAGCGTAATTTCCTTAAGCGTTTGATATTTGCCTTTAAACCTGTTGTTAAAAAGAAATTCCAAAAAAATCTTCAGATCACCGGCATAGGCATAACGAGTTAAAGGAGTGGTTCGCATCTGTATCCCTACTAAAAACTCCATAACATAAGGCGGTAAATCTTCGCAGATTTGACGTGTCTTTTCGGTATATAAAATCTCTCTGTCATCAAAATAATTACTCATAGATATATTATAACATAAATACCGCAAAAGACAAACTTTATTGCGTCTTATGGGGTATAATTTTTTCTCAGTTTATTGTTTTGCCTGAAAATGTGTAAAAAAAGCGCAAAAGCAGCGTTAAGCGCAATTTGCTAAAAATATAAGCTTATGTAATTGAAATAAATATTTCGCCGTCGGAAAGAACACGGTGCGCTTATTGCCGTCGTTATAGACAAAAACACTCCATAAAACCATAGTACATAGCGGAAAATAAGTACTACGGGTGCGCTAAGTATGGATTTTTGAAAAAGTTTTATACTAATTTTAATTTTAAATGAGTGGAGGTAAAAATTTTTGACTTTATCGGAAGCAGTTGCGCTGAGAATTGAAGAATTGATGGCAGAGCGCAAATTAACGCAATACAGATTATATAAGCTTACAGGCGTAGCACAAACTACAATAGGCGACATACGATTAAAACGCAATAGATCCGTAAGTCTTATAGTGATTTACGAACTGGCGCAAGGATTTGGCATAAGTCTATACGATTTTTTTGACAGTCCGCTATTTAAAGGCGATAATATTACAGATTAAACGCTGACAAACGAGTGTAGCAAGGCGCTGGTTTTCGCTGCAATTATCGAAAATTTCTGTTTAACAAATGTAAGAGTAGGTCTTACATATATTTTCTTTTACAAAAATATAATATGCAGTAAAAAACTATCGGTGAAAATTGTAGTAGTCTACTATTGCCCACAACGAAAGAGAAGATGCTTGTTTGCACGCATTTTTTATTGTTGTGTAAAACTAATTAAATTACTCTCAACAATTTTTGAAAGTATAACTATTCCTTTATATGTTATTAAAACAGACAGCAGCGCCAAAATACATACGCCGGGCAAAGGAGCAAACCAAACTTCTTGGGCCGCCGGGCAGATATTGCGGAGAAGCACGCGAGCAGAAAAGTTTGCACACGCGAGGTTTCTTTCGAAAAGATGGTGTTACTTATTAAAGTTGCTTAAAGTATTGGCTCCACAATGGCCGCTAAAGGCCTTTTAATTTATGCCTAAAAAATATCTTAAACAGACAAAAGGGCCGAGAAAAAGAAAAATCAGTGTAGAGGCATATATTTCAACTATTCGTAAAACTACACTTTTACGAATAGTATAGGCTTTTTAGGGGCTTTAATTTTGTTCTGTTGCATCCGCAATAAAATTTTGATAAATAATTCCCTAATTTTCTAATAAAATCAGTTTCTTGATTTGTAGTAATGTAAAATGACAATTTTATATAGAATTTGCCACTCATCCGAACAATTCATTTGAGCAAGACAATTCTGTGGGCACTTTTAACGCAATTTTTGTATGTTTGTACATAATATTGGCATGGAAAATATGCTATTGTTTTAGCATGAGACATACAAATATCATTTATATTGCATATATATTGCAGAATATAGATAACTTTTGTATGTTTGGCTGTTTTTTAATTGGATATAATAAGCAGCCATATATTTAATCGCAAAAATGTGATAAAATGCGATGATAAACGGACATATCTTTTGCAGCGTCAATATAAAGCTGTAAAAAATCGGTATTATGTCACGCATAGTACCGATTTATTGCATATTTCTATTAAAATTACCGATTATTCAGCTATTTTTGACCATACTGTAATTTTACAGTTTTGTTCATCATAGAATTGACCCGCTGATGCGTAATCTATAAATATAATTTTGTGATTGTTTTTCGTAATGCCTTCATAACATAATTCTGCCGGTATTTGCAAAATTTTCTTTGATTTTACGAGTTTCATATCGACGTCCAAAGGTTCGGAAAAATATTCGTCTATATTTTCATCGCGTGCAAGCACGTATTGTCCTTTTGTGAATGCGATTTTATTGTTTAGCACAACTTTTTTGACGGGAATTGTTGCAGATACTATGATTTGATCATCAGGCGACCAAGCTTTTGCGATATCTAAATAACCGTTAATAATGTTATTATTAACGGGTTGACCGTTGAGTCTGACCGAAAAATTGTCCGCCCAATCGGGTTGCATGATTAATATATGCTGCAAAATGTTTTCCTGCGCCGATATAACGCTTATTCGGCATTTTCCGTTTTTTGCTAAGGAGCCGCTGATTGCGATTTCAAGGCTGTCGGTTTTGATTCTTTGCCTAATAAAGCTGTTGATGACAATGCCGTCATTTGTATTCATCGCGGCAAAATCATTCAAAATGGCAAGCCCGGCAGATCCTATACAATTGCAGCAGCCATAGTAATAGCCGTCTTTATAATCTTTGTGTCCGCCGATTTTTTTGCCTCTGCGGTCATAATATAACGGGCTATAACTATCAAATATGTATTTAACGCCTTTATTAAAGTCCGGCGTCTGGTTCTGGCAAAAAACCAAATCATTTAAATTTCTATTTACTGAGCCCAGCAAGGCATTATAAGCCGATTGCTCAATAAGTTTTGCATATTTGGCTTTGCCGGTCAATTTTAACAAATTGTAACACAGTTTCATCCATGTTACCGTAACGCATGTCTCCTGCATTATAAATTCAGGCGCCGGCTCAGTCTGTTTAACGGCAGAATTATCAAACAGTTCGTGTGTACAACCGCTGCAACCTATAATTGACAAATCGGTTTCTTTCACCATATCGACGAAATTTTCCACTGCGAGTAAAAATTTATCGACTTTTTTGATGCGGTAATATTCCAGCAATCCCTCAAAGCACGACATCATTTCGTATGCTTTGGTATAAGGAAACTGATAGGGATAGTATGTCTTGGCCAAACATGCGTCTATTAGATTAAGCTGCCGGCAAAAGCCCTTATTGATGATATATTCCGCAAAATCAAGATATTTTTTCTTCTGCGTTAAATTGAAAAGACGAACAAATACTTCGAGTATCGAACAGGAATTCATGGCGCCCCACCAATCGCTGGTATCAAAAATATCCGTTTTATTGTCGCCGTCTCCTATTTTGGAGATAATATAGTCCGCCTGGTTTTGCAAACTGTCCGTAATGATTTTAATAAATTTTTTATCTTTACATATATCAATGTAATATTCCATGCCCAGCATTACATACTTGCGGCACCAAATATCCCACCCGCGGAACTCGTTTGAAATACTGTATGACGAAATTCTGCCCAATGAATCCTGTGTGCCGATAATGTCGTAAACGCTGTTTGTGAGTATTCGGTAAAGTTCATAGGAATGGGTGTTCAAATACGTAAGACATGCGCCGCGCATCATCTTGCCCCAATATTCCCCGCGCCAACCGTCGTCTTTATCGTCATAGTGGCGACGAAAAACGTCTACAAAGTCGGGCCATAAAGTTACGTCTTCCAATTGTTGTTTTTGCACAAATTCCATAGCACGGCGTTCGCTGCCGTATGATCTATGCGCGTTTATCTCGTTAAAAACATTACTGACGGTCTTTGATGAAAGAATCATTTTCCACTCCTTAAAAAGCTCCGTATATTTGATTATACGAAGCTTTAAGATTTTATTTAGCGTATTCGGTGCTACGCAGTTCTCTTACAACATTGACTTTTATTTGGCCCGGATACTCCATTTCGCTTTCGATTTGTTTTGCAACTTCTTTGGCGAGGAATACCGTGCCGGCGTCGTCGACAACTTCAGGCTTAACAATAATGCGGATTTCGCGACCGGCTTGAATGGCATACGATTTTTCGACGCCTTTGTAGCTGTTTGCGATGCTTTCGAGTTTTTCGAGACGTTTTACATAGTTTTCGATCGATTCACGGCGTGCTCCGGGACGGCTGCCGCTTATTGCATCGGCGCACTGAACGATAATGGCCTCTACCGAATTGGGTTCGACATCGTTGTGATGCGCTGCTATACAATGAATAACTTCTTTGCTCTCTTTGTATTTTTTCGCAAGATCCGCGCCGATGGTGACGTGAGTGCCTTCCACTTCGTGATCGACGGCTTTACCTATATCATGCAACAGACCCGCGCGTTTTGCCAAAGCGACATCGGCATTTAGCTCGGCTGCCATAACGCCCGCAAGATAAGACACTTCCAAGGAGTGTTTCAAAACGTTTTGCCCGTAACTCGTACGGAATTTCAGACGCCCCAACAGCTTAATGAGATCGGGATGCAATCCGTAGACGCCCGCTTCGAAGGTTGCGTTTTCGCCCGCTTCTTTTATTTGATTGTCAATTTCGCGGCGCGCTTTTTCGACGGTTTCTTCTATGCGGCCGGGATGAATACGTCCGTCCGACAAAAGTTTTTCCAAAGCTACACGCGCTATTTCACGTCTTACGGGATCAAAGCCGGACAAAACCACGGCTTCGGGGGTATCGTCGATAATCAGATCTACACCCGTGGCATTTTCCAAAGCACGTATATTGCGGCCTTCCCTGCCTATTATACGACCTTTCATTTCGTCGTTGGGCAAATTGACGACCGAAACCGTAATTTCTGACGAATGATCGACGGCGCAACGTTGAACGGCAAGAGAAACAATCTCTTTTGCCTTTTTATCGGCATCCTCTTTTGCCTGAGCTTCGATATTGCGCACCATCTTTACGGCGTCGCGCTTTGCTTCGTCTTCAAGAGCCTCGATAATCTGCGCCTTAGCCTCTTCTTTGGTCATTTGCGCGACTTTTTCGAGCGCGCTGAGCATGTTTTCATGCGCTTTATCGACCTCGGATTGTTTTGCGTCTATTTCGCGTTCACGCGCGGCAAGGTTTTGCTTTGTCTGTTCGACACTTTCGACCTTTTTATCTAACTGGTTTTCCTTTTTTTCTAATGCCTCTTCCTTTTGCTGAATACGAATTTCGGAACGCTGCAATTCCGCGCGGCGATCTTTGACTTCTTTATCAAAATCTACGCGTTCCTTATGAATTTCTTCCTTTGCCTCCAAAATAGCTTCTTTTCTAAGCGATTTTGCCTGGTCAATGGCTTCCTGCATTTTGGCGTCTTTTTCGTCGCTGATGTTTTTGAGCGTTCTTTTGGTTATAAGAGCGTAAATTAAAGCTCCCAAAGCGCCGCCCACAAGCAATACAATGACAGAAATCACTACCCACCAGCCGGTGGATACGCCCAACAAAACGGAGGATGGCATAGACAATGCGTTTAACAACATTTTTACTCCTCCAAAATTTATTTATTTGTCATACTAAATAAAAAGCTTTTTACGGCTTATAAATTTATTAAAACAAAAGATAGACGATTTATTATCATCTATCTTTATTATATACCTTTTGAACGATAATGTCAATCAGATGACGGCATAACGAAAAATATATTCAGAATTTCTGCTGTTTACTGCTGGTCATCGACAACGGCTTGCTGTTCTTCGGTTTCGGAAGA
>USEG01000031.1 GCA_900553555.1 uncultured Clostridia bacterium | reverse complement strand
TGCCGCGCGAAGTCTGAGGACCTCACGGTAATTGGTCATACAGGTGACCTCCTTATAGATATTTACGCCAGAAATCTGACGCATATCTACTTTTACCGCAGTGCTCAACGACGGCGGCAAGGACGCTCAATTCTGCTGGAACAGATGCTCAATTTGAGCGGTCAAGGTGCGCAATCTGGGGCGAAATACTCAGTATACGTAAAAAGCAGCCAGGCATTACGCTCTAGCTGCTTTGCAATGTAAGTTAGATATTAACTACACCGGTAGCAATACTGTTTGGCGCTGCAATTAAACCTGCGCAAGTATCATTCAAGCGTATAAACGCAGGGATTGCTTCCTGGGTTCGGTTCAGCAGAACAAACACGATTTTGCTGTTTTTCTGAAATGCTGTAATCTCCAGCTTATCGGTATACCGGCTCACCCCGATCCGAACAGCACCGGTCTCAATATAATGGCTAAAATGCTTGATATAACTCTGCAGTTCCCGCTCCACTAATTGCTTTTGAGCCGTATCAAAAAGGTATGGCGCGTCGCAGAAGTTTTTCACATGATTGGGCCCACCCAGTTCATCCAGCACCAGATTCCAGTCCAGAAATACACTCATTCCCTCGTTCAGATTTCCGATGATATCATGGGCATACTTCTGAGCGTTCGCCAAATTATCCTCTGCACTATATTTGCTGAATTCAATGCATGCTTCAGAAAGCAAAAGCTTCTTTTTCGGAAAGCGTTCCCGGATCATTCGCAGTGCTTCAAAGTGATCACCACTGTACCAATGGAATGCGATGCCAGCAACCATATGGTCTGTTTCCGCGTCAATGATCGTCTCCGCCCATTCAAACGCCCGCTCTTTGTTGTGATCCCACACCAGCACCGCGGCGTCAATGCCTTCTCTTTTAAATTTTTCCTTTAGCACGCGCGCAAACCGCGTTTCCTGTTCGGCGTCAAAAACGCAGCTTTCCCATGTCTGAACGGCGTGCGGTTCGTTTTGCAGCGTCACCGCCGAAATTTTAATGGAATGGCGTTCATAACTGCGTATAAAGGCGCAAAACGCGTTCGCCCAATCGCCGTAATATTTTTCCATAAGGCTGCCGCCGTGCAGTCTGTCGCCGTTGTCCTTCATGAATGCCGGAGGACTCCACGGCGACGCGAAGAACGTCATTTTGCCGTCCGTATAACGCAGCGCATCCGATATAAACGGAATCTTGTATTTTTCGTCTTCCGTTATGTCAAACTGCCGACCGCCGTCTTTAACGTTGTCGTACATGTATAAAGAAAAATCGCTCGACGCCATGGGAATACGGCAAAAGTTGTACTTAAGGCCGGTTTTGCCAAACAGCAGTTCGAGCGTTTTTTGTTTTTCTTCGGGGGAAAGAAGGCTGTAGTTGTAGGCCGCGCTGTCGGTAAAAGCACCGCCGAAACCCAAAATCTTCTGTCTTGTCGCGTTGTAGACGTTTACAACCTTTTCTTCCGTTTCGTTGTCAGCGGAAAACTGCGCCGCCGCACTTTCCTTGCGGCCGCCATCGGACAGCCTTGCTATTCTCGTCACTTCCATAACCAAACCTCGTAAAAAATAAAGCTATGATTACATTGTACCTTATAGGAGGCGTTTTGTCAAATACAATCAGCCCTTGAAATACTTATTTTCCACACAGCACAGAGCGCCCGGAATATCAAGGCTTGATACGCTGCTGCCTATAAACGCGCCGTCGACGGGCAAAGACACCGCCGTTCCGGAATTTTCGTTGCAGCAAACGATGAATTTGCCGAAGATATCGAAATCGCGCGGGCCCTCTCCTCCGCACGGGAATTTGCCCATGACTTCCAGCTTTTCGGAAAGCGTGAAGATGCATTGTTCCTTTCTTACCGACGCGTATATTATGCCGTCCGACATGCGTATCGCGGCGGCGGTGCTGCCGGACAAACCGCACTGTAAAAGCACGGTGTCCTTTACTTTCAGTCTGCCGCCCGAAAAGTCGCACAGCGTTACCGACGGCACCAGCTCGTTTATTGCGTATAAGCTCTTGCCCGACGGCGAGAATACCAAGTGTCTTACGCCGTAACCTTCGGGCATATGCGTAACGTCCGCAACGCCGAGATTTTCGTCGTACACGGTAATAGTATCCAACCCGAGATCTGTGCACAGCAGATTTTTCCCGTCGGGCGTGAATCCCACGAAATGCGTGTGCGCGCTGTTTTGGCGCGGCAGGTTTACGCCCCGCCCCGTATGAACGTCGCACGTCGCGCAGTTTTTGGATATGTTGCCGCTGAGATAGTTGACGATATACACGCCTTTTTCGGATACGGCGAGATGACAGGCGCATTCGCCGAGAGTATCCTTTGCCTCGGAAATATCGGAAAAATCCGGCTTTATCGAAAAGCAGCTGCTGTTGCCGCCCGCTCCGCCGTATTTTAATATTACGTACATTCTGCCGCCGTACAGCGCGGCGTACATGGGGTAATCGCACGCGAATTTTTCCGCCGCTTCCAGCGATCCGTCATCGCCGAGACGGCACCTGTAAATACCGCCGCCCGCCTCTTTTTTTTCGCAGCCTAAAATAAAAATCTCTTTCATTACTCTCACCTACATGGTTTTCGGGCTTTCCTCCTTAAATTACATCATTGTTTCGGAAGAATTGCCGTCGTCCTTTTCGGCGGCGTTATATTCGTCGCTCCAATCGAGGTCGCGGTACTTTTCCGCCTCGGGCGTGACTTTTATCCACTCCGTCAGCATGTCCAGCATATCCTTGGTCCAGACGGCCTTGTCTATCTGCGCGGTGGTAAACTTGCCGCGACGTATCATCTCGAATCCGAAGTCGTCCTTAACGTGCGTTTTAACGGCGCCGTCCACCACTTCCGCCACGAGATGGGAGGGCACGAACAGCACTCCGCCCCCTCCGCCGTACACTATATCGCCGGGCAGTACGGTGGCTTTTCCTATGCGCGTGACGTAATTGAAGTCCTTCATGACAAAGTCGCGTATGGGCGTGGGGTCTATGCCGCGGTAATAGACTTTTATTCCGTCTATTTCGCGCATTTGCTGAACGTCGCGTATGCCGCCCCAGATGACCGCTCCGCCGTTCTTCGTGCGGGTTTTTATCGCCGTAGTGAGGTTGCCGCCGATAAAGGTGCCCTTGTAAATTTTGTCGTACATATCCGCCACGACAACGTCGCCCTCCACCAGGCTGTCTATCACCCACTGGTTAAAATTGCCCGCTCTGCCCTCGCTGTCGCCTACGGCTTTCATGGTGTCGTAAAGGTCGGGGCGCGTCGGAACGAAAGTGCACGTCACGGCTCTTCCCACAAGCGGCTTGTCGTCGCCGCCCATCAGGCGCAGATCCCCCTCGAACTGACTTTCGTAGCCCTTCAAAAAGATGGGTTTCCACAGCTCTTCCAGCGTCATCGTGCGCATTTTTTCCAAATATTTATCGGCAACTTTGGGTCTGCCGTCGGGAAAGCGCTCGCCCTTCCACCGGGGAGTAAGCGCTATTATGTCTTCTCGGTTTGAAAATCTTATCATAAATCACCTCGCCTTACAAACTCAGTCCGCCGTCGATTATGATGTCGGCGCCGGTAATATAATTTGCCTTGTCGCTCACCAAAAACGCCACCGTTTCGGCAATTTCCTCCGGAAGGGCAAATCTTCCCACGGGGATTTTCTGCGAAAACAAGGCGCGTTTTTCGGGGTTGTTGTACACGTCGGCATTCCGCGGCGTAATCACCGCTCCCGGCGCGACGTTGTTTACCGTAACGCCGTACGGAGCCGCCTGCTTGGCTATGTTTTTAACAAGGCTCATAACCGCGCATTTGGTGGCGGAATACATGGACAGCTCCGGGTGGCAGCAATGCTGATTGACGCTGCCTATTGTGATTATGCGCCCGGTGCCCTTCTTCATCATCGCCGGATAATACGCCTGCATGAGCGCCAGCGTCGAGACTACGTTTATCTCCAGCTGCTCGCGCATGCTCCGTTCGTCGATATCCAGCCAGTTTTGCTTGTGCTGAACGCTCGCATTGAGAATGAGCGCGTCCACTGCGCCGGTTTTTGAAAACAACGATTGCGTCTCCTGCCATTTCGATAAATCCGCGGTCACGGCGTTTGCCGCGCCTATTTCCCGGCGTATATTCTCCGCTTTTTCGATATCGCGGCGGTGCACCGTGACGCTGTAACCGTCTTGCACCAGCTTTTTTGCTATTTCTTTGCCGATACCCTGCGTCGAACCGGTGACCAGCGCTTTTTTTACAGGCATATTTCCTTACCGTCCTTGTCGAAGTTTACAATGCACTTTTTGCCGTCGGCCTCCACTTCGTACTCGCCGTAAAAGCCGCGGAAAGACGCCGCGCCGCCCTTTGTTTCGAGCTGCTCGTTTGTCGTCCACACGTCTTTAACAAGGTGTTTGATGCGCTGAAAAGCCGGCTTCTCGCTTAAATCAAAGCGCAGCAATCCGCCGCGGTAAACGTTTTCGCCGCTGGTCATATCGCCCGGCTCGGCAAATGCCGCATATCCGTCGGGCATATTCCAATAAATGATTTGTTCGCAAAGGGGATGCGAAAACCAGGTGCTGTAAATTTTTTCCAGAATATCCGCCTGCAGATTTTCCGCTTCCTCTTCATTGCAGAAAGAAGGAACCGTTATTTCGGTTATCTGAATGGGCTTATTAAAAGCGGCAAACAAATCCATTACGGACAGAAGCTGCTTTAAATCATAAAATTTTTCGGTGCGCTTCTGGTATTCTTCCTTTTTATAAAACATGTGATACTGCATGCCGATGGCGTCTATACGCGCGCCTTTAAGCAAAGCGTTTTCTATTGTCAGAAAATACTTGTTGCGCGGCGTGGGATAGGGTTCCCAGATATCGCCCGACCATTCGTTGATGCCCAGCTCGTTATTCGGAAAATATTTTTCCGCCATTTTGAAACAATCCACCACATAGTCGTCTTCCAGATAGAAGTCCGTTATCCATCCGTCGCCCCAGAACATTTCGTTTGTCACTTCAATAGTGGGAATTTTATCGGCATAACGCTGCGATATCTGTTTCATGCGCTCTTCGAGATGCTTTTTTACTTCAATCGTGGGCTTGTTTTTAAGCCAATCCGGGAAAGAGTGATCATAGCAAAGTGCGTGCTCGCGCGGTTCGATGCCGTTTTCCGAGCACCATTTAATGCAAAGATCGATTGCCGGACGACGATATAATTTCTCGCTTCCTATGTCGTAACGAGTTTTTCCGGGTTCGGGTTCGGTTGCGTTCCAATAAAACGGCAACGTAGCCATGTTGAACAGTTTTTTAAATTTTTGTTTATATATTTCGTTTTTTTCGGGCTTATCGGGAATCTCATCCAGCATAAAAAGATTCCCTCCGAAACGGAACTTGTGATTTTTCAGCTTTACTTTTACGGTTTTTGCATCGGTTTTGATACAAAAGTTCCCTTTACGGTTTTTTTCGATGCCTTCTTTGATGCGAGCATCTGTCTGTTCGTCTGTTTTAATGTAATTTTTTACATCGTAATCCATATTTTCACCTCTTATATTTATTTGCCGTGTTCGGCTAAAATATCGTAAATATCAGGACCACTCGCGGTCGTTGGACCATTCTCCGTCCCATGCCGACGTATCGCTCCAGGGCTTTTCGGCTCCCGCCTTTGCGAATTTTTCGATGAGCGGCTCGTTTAGGCTCTCTATTCCCAATCCGGGCGCGTCGGGAACGTCCATATATCCGTTTTCGAAACTGACGGCGGGATTTACCAGCTTGTACCATTCGGGATGGTCCACAGAGTGGAATTCCACCGCCAGAATGTCTTTAAGCGCCGCCGCAGCGTGCACAGCCGCCAAAAATCCTATCGGGCTTTCCGCCATGTGAATGGCCATCGCCACGCCCGCCTTGCTGCACATATCGCCAAGACGCATCATCTGCCCGAACCCGCCTATCGTAAGCATATCGGGATGCACGACGTTTACGCCGGCATTTATTACGCCTTCGAAATTTTCGGCGAGATATATATCCTCGCCCGTGCACAGCGGCACCGAACCTTTCGCGGCGAATTTCGCAAGATGACCGGAAAGCTGCCACGGAGCAAGATCTTCCATCCAGGCAATATTGTATTTGGCTATTCTGTGCGAAAACTCTATCGCGTCCTCTATCGCTACATGTCCGAAGTGGTCTATCGCGAGCGGCACCTCGTAGCCGATGACTTCGCGCACCTGGCGCACGTAATCTTCAAGATAGTCCATGCCCTTCTGCGTGAGATGTATGCCCGTAGCATAGTGCGGAACGGTAAAAATCTCGTAGTTTTTGCCGTACATGAGCGACTTGTCGATGGAGCCGGACTGGTGGCTTATCGCCTTTGCGTTATACTTTATATAGTCCTCGATAAGGCCTGTCGGCGCGCTCACCGTGCCGGGCTCGTCGTACAGCAGTTCGATGCCCAGGTCCATTTTAAGGAACGTAAAGCCCTGCCGCATACGCTTTTTGAGAGCGTTGCCCATATCGGTGCCGGTGTGCTTTCCGTCCACGTCGGTATCGCAGTAAACGCGCACTTTGTCGCGGTATTTGCCGCCCAAGAGCTGATATACGGGAACGCCGTAAAACTTGCCGGCAATGTCGTAAAGCGCCACTTCCACCGCCGAAACGCCGCCGCCCTGCCGCGAATGTCCGCCGAACTGCTTTATTCTGCCGAACAATTTGTTGATGTTCAGCGGATTTTCGCCGACGATGCGCGACTTGAGCATTTTTACATACGTCGCGCTGGACGCGTCGCGCACTTCGCCGTATCCCACGATGCCGGCGTTGGTAAACAGTTTTACGAGTATCATGTGTTTGGGCAGACCGTCTATTTCGGCCACCCGCAAATCGGTAATTTTTAAGTCTTCTGCTTTCATATCGTTATTTCCTTGAATTATTTGCAAAAATAGTATATACTGACTTTACGACATAATTATAACATCGGCTAAAAAACATTTCAACAACAATATTATCAATTTTGCAAACAATATTCCGACGAGGCAAATATGAAACTGTTGGGCGAATTTAAAGATCAATACCAAAACACCGCTTTTAAGATATACGAAAGCCGTGCCGAGTGCCGAAAGGGTCAATTCCGCCTTCATCGCCACACTCTGTTTGAGATTGCGCTTATAAAAGAAGGGAAGGGCATTTACGTCACGCAGCACGGCAGCGAAACCATTGCGCCGGGCGATATATTCCTGTTCTCCGCCAACGAATACCACTGCATCACGGACATTTATCCCGACGACGGAAAGGACTACATGACCATAATCAACATTCAGTTCCTTCCGTCGTTTATCATGCAGGACGAACAGCCGGACGGCGAAGAATTTATGGACATATTCCTAAACCGCACCCGGGATTTCCGCAACAAGTTAGACGTCTCCAACGAGAAAATCGACTTTGTCCGCCAAGCGTTTGCCGCGATACGGCGCGAGTGCGACGACGACCAGCCCTGCTGCCGCACCGCGGTAAAGTCCATACTGCTGCAAATGCTCATCTGCGTCTACCGCAGCTTTAATCTCACCAACAGGCAGCGGGTTTTTTCGGCGCTGCACCTTAGGGAAATTACGAAAGCCGTCGGCTACATTAACCGTCATTTTTGCGAGGATATAAGACTTAACGATATACTCGACGTCTCGGGGCTGTCCAAATCCACTTTTATGGTGGCTTTTAAGAATTCTTTCAACATGACGCCGTGGGATTACATCGCCATAAAACGCATCGAAAAGGCGACAAGACTGCTGCGCGACAGCGACGAAACCGTGCTGTCCGTCGCCATAGCCTGCGGCTACAACAACACGGCGGGCTTTAACCGCATCTTCAAAAAAATTACCGGCCTTACTCCGCGCGGGTACAGGACCGGTAAATAAATGTCTTTCTTAAAACGGGCGGCGCCTACATGACTTCTTCGTCGCAGTAAGCGCAGTGGATTTTTCCCCTTTCGTCCTTGTACAAAAGGCGCTTTAATTCCCTTTCGCTCGTCAATATACAGTGCGGATTTTTGCATACGCCGTCGCCCTCAAACAGGCGGCGTTTGTCTTTATATCCGCCACTACCGTTAATCAGCGACAAAATAAGCGCCATACGCATGAATTTTCCGCAGCGCGTCTGTTCGAAGTAGCAAGCGCGCGGGTCCTCGTCCACGGCGACGGATATTTCGCCCACTCTGGGGAGAGGATGCATGACTATCATATCGGGTTTTGCCAAACGCATTTTTTCGGGCGTTAGTACATACGTGTCTTTAAGGCGCTCGTACTGCGCTTTATCGGCAAAGCGCTCCTGCTGTACGCGCGTCATATATAGAATATCGAGCTTGCCTATCGCCTGTTCGAGCGAATATGTCTCCGTCGCTTCGATACCGTTTGCAACGATATACTGCTGCATGACAAAATCGGGAAGGCGCAGTTCTTCGGGGGAAATCAGCACGAATCTGACGCCTTTATAGCGCGACATGGCGCCTATAAGCGAATGTACGGTGCGTCCGTATTTAAGGTCGCCGCAAAGTCCTATCGTAAGGCCGTCGAAACCGCCTTTGTGCCTGTGAATGGTAAGCAGATCGGCAAGCGTCTGCGTGGGGTGATAGTGTCCGCCGTCGCCCGCGTTGATGACGGGTACGCGGCCGGGCCCGCCCGCCACATACGGAGCGC
>USEG01000030.1 GCA_900553555.1 uncultured Clostridia bacterium | reverse complement strand
TTTCCCTCCATCATTACGACTTTGGAAACGGTGGCTCTTAGCATAGTCATCTCCGTGCCGATAGGCCTGCTTACAGCGATATTCATCAACGAATACGCCAGCCGAAACTTTTTCATGCGTATGGTTCGTTCGGCAATAGACGTGCTTGCGGGCATTCCCTCCATCGTTTACGGACTGTTCGGAACGATAGTTTTTGTGCCGCTGTTCAGCTCGACGGTCAGCATCGCTGCCGGCACGCTGACGATAAGTATGATGCTGCTGCCCACCATCGTACGTTCGACGGAAGAAAGCCTTAAATCCGTGCCCATGAGCCTGCGCGAAGGCAGCTACGCTCTGGGCGCCGGAAAAGTCCGCACGATCTTTAAGACCGTCGTCCCCTCCGCTCTTCCCGGCATCATGTCCGCGATTATCCTGTCCATGGGGCGCGTAATAAGCGAATCCGCCCCCTTTATATGGACAATGGGCTCCATGATGAAAGGAATTCCCCACAGCATTACCGACAGCGGCACCACTCTGGCGGTGGCAATGTATCAGCTGGCGGGCGAAGGCTGGCACCGTCCCGAAGCATACGCCGCGGCAGTCGTCCTGATAGTAGTCGTGCTCGCGCTTAATTTCATTGCCGAACTGCTTGTCAGCAAACTCGGAAAAAAACTCGGAGGCAAAAACAATGGCTAAAAAGAATAAACAAGAAGCTCTCTCATTCGGTCAGAACATCTCGGTAACCGACGCAAATCTCTGGTACGGTGATTTTCAGGCTCTTAAAAACATAAATATAGAAATACCCGAAAAACGCGTGACGGCGTTCATCGGTCCCAGCGGCTGCGGCAAATCGACTTTCCTTAAATGCTTCAACCGCATGAACGACCTTGTGGAAAATTGCAAAATTACCGGTAAGTTTATGATCGGCGACGTGGACATTTATTCGAAAATCGACATAAACGACCTGCGGAAAAACGTGGGTATGGTGTTCCAAAAGCCCAATCCTTTCCCCATGAGCGTGTACGACAACGTGGCTTACGGCCCGAGAACATTCGGCATACACAAGCGCGCCCAACTGGACGAGATAGTGGAAAAATCGCTGCGTTCCGCCGCCATGTGGGACGAGCTGAAAGACCGTCTCGACAAGTCGGCAATGGGACTTTCGGGCGGCCAGCAACAGCGTCTGTGCATCGCAAGGGCTCTTGCCGTAAATCCGCAGATCTTGCTGATGGACGAACCGACAAGCGCTCTCGACCCCATATCGACGGGTAAAATAGAGGACCTTTGTCAGAGTATTTGCGAAAACACCACTATTGTAATTGTCACCCACAATATGCAGCAGGCGGCGCGTATATCGCACAAAACCGGCTTTTTCCTTTTGGGCGAGCTGGTGGAATATTCCGACACCGACGAAATGTTCACTTCCCCAAAAGATCCCCGCGCCGAAAGATATATCACCGGCAGATTCGGTTGATTTTGCAATAAGTATTGTAAAAACATAAAATATATGTTATAATGGAGACAGTTATGAGTGTAAGAAAAATATTTGAAGAAGAATTATCCCATCTTAAGCTGGAATTGGTGGAAATGTGCCGCCTTACCGAACAGATGATATGCACCGCCATAGAGGCTCTCGAAAAAAAAGACCGCGAGCTGGGAAAAAGCGTGCGCGACGCCGACAAACGCGTCGACGAATACGAAATGGACATCGAAAAAAAATGTATGCGCCTGCTGCTCAAACAACAGCCCGTCGCAAAAGATTTCAGGGAAGTGTCCACCGCTCTTAAAATGATCACCGATATCGAGCGCTTCGGCGACCAGGCAAGCGATATAGGCGACATCGTGTACACTATGCCGGGCGATAAGTACATCAAAAAACTTACGCACATCACCGCGATGGGCGATCTCGCCGTCAAAATGGCGCGCGACAGCGTCAATTCGTTTATATGCAACGATGAAAAGCTTGCCGACGAAGTGATTCGCACCGACGACCAAATGGACGACTTGTTTATCACCGTAAAAAACGAGCTTATCGAATGTATAAAAGAAAACTCTCAAAACGGTGACCAGGCGATAGAGTTGATGATGATAGCCAAATATCTCGAACGCATAGGCGACCATGCGGTAAACGTCGCCGAATGGACAAAATACAACGAAACGGGGGTTCACCAAAAATTCTGATGAACAAACAGCTGATATACATCGTTGAAGACGACGACGGAATACGCGAAGTGTACGAAGGCGCCCTGGGCGACGATTACGACGTCCGGCTTTTTTACAACGGAGCCCAATTCTTCACCGCATTTAAACAAACCACGCCCGACATTATAATACTGGATCTGATGCTGCCGGACATGGACGGATACGAAATTCTGCAAAATATCCGCTCAGTCGACCAGCAGGTTCCCATCATAATAGTCAGCGCAAAAAGCGACGAAATAAGCTATGTCAAAGGTCTTAACAAGGGCGCCGACGACTACATCAAAAAGCCCTTTTCCGTGCTGGAACTGCTGGCGTGCGTAAAAGCCAATCTGCGCAGAGCAAATCTGCACGTCTCCTCCTCCGGCGGCTTCTTTGTGGACAGCAACCTGTACAAAGTGTTTTACAACGATAAGGACCTGGGACTTACGCTCAAAGAATTTATGCTGCTTAAATCGCTGATTGCCAATGTGGGCGTCACCGTCACTCGCGAGGCGCTGTTCAAAGAGGCGTGGAAAGAAGATTTTATGGGTGAAACGCGCACGCTGGATATGCACATAGCGTCCTTGCGCGACAAAATCAAAAAAGCCGGAGGGGCGGACTGCATCGTCACCGTAAGAGGCGTCGGCTACCGCTATGAAAATAAATGAAAAGAAAAATATTTTTGGTAGTGTCGCTGGTGACGATACTGGCGGCGCTGCTGGTTTTCGGATCGGGCATTTTCGCCATCAATATGAGTGCGGAAAACGCCGTTTTGGAACGTCTTGAAACCGAGACAAAGCTGGTAGCTTCTCTTGTCAACAGCCGAGAGGACTTTTCCAAGCTGGAGCAATACCGTTCTTCGCAGGATTTGCGCATTACCGTTATCGCCGAAGACGGCACCGTTCTTTTTGACACCGACACCTCCGAACCGCTGGAAAACCACTCCGAGCGGGAAGAATTTATCGCCGCCATGAAGGGTCAGCCCAAGGTAGTGAGACGCTATTCCGAAACCTTCGGCTGCGACATGAATTATTATGCCATAAAGACGGCTTTGTCGGACGGCGAAAACGTCGTACTGCGCCTTGCCGTCCGCGAAACGCTGATAAAAAGCTACGTCACTTTGTCGATGCCGGTTTTCATCTTGCTGCTTCTTATAGTGCTGGCGCTTTCCTTTGAGGCGGGAAATCAGATAGCGCGCAAAGTATCCGCTCGTTTCAGCGATATAAGCGCGAGCATTCAAAGCGTTGCCGACGGCAACTATACTCCGATAAAAACCAGCACGCGCGACGCCGAAATGTATTCGCTTATCGGCAGCATCAACGACGTCAACGCGCGCATAAGCCGCCACATACAAAACGCCGAAACGCAGCAAAAGACGCTGTCTACGGTTTTAAGCGCGATATCGCAGGGCATAATCGCATTGGACAGCGAAAAACGCATAGTTTTTATCAACAAAAGCGCCTTAAAACTGTTCGGCATCAACGACTATACGCCGGACGGCGAAAAACACGATCTTATTTTTGTAGTAGATAATCTCGATTTGTACGCGCTTATATCGTCGCACGCCGACGAAAATTTTGCTTTCGACTTCCGTTTGGACGATAAGGACCTGAACATTCTCATCACCAAGGTGGAAGACGAGACTTTGCGCGACGAAATCACCACCATCATCGTGATAAGCGACGTCACATCGCAAAAATCCGTGGCACGGCAGAAAAGCGACTTTTTCCAAAACGCCTCGCACGAACTCAAAACGCCCGTTACCGTTATTCGCGGACTGACGGAAATACTGCTGCAAAAGGACAATACCGACGAATTTACCAAAAAGAAACTCACCTCCATCCACGACGAAAGTCTAAGGCTCAGCTCCATAATATCCGATATGCTAAAGCTGTCAAGTCTGGAAAACACGGTCTCCGTACGCGAAGATGAGGAAGACGAAAAAGTCGACCTCGTTGCGGCGGCGCATGAAATTATGGCCGAGCTGTCGCCGCGTGCCGAAGAGAAAAAACTGTCGGTTTCGATAACCGGCAAGGGCTGGGTCAATATGCTGCGTTCCAACGCCTTAGAACTGCTTGACAACCTGTGCTCCAACGCCATCAATTACAATAAAGAGGGCGGTAAAATATCCATCGACATCATGCAGGACGACAGCAATACGATTCTTAAAGTCATCGACACCGGCATCGGCATAGAACAACAGCATATTCCGCGGCTGTGCGAACGCTTTTACCGCGTGGATAAATCGCGCTCAAAAAAGACGGGCGGCACCGGACTGGGGCTGGCGATAGTAAAACATATATGCCTGCGTTACGGCGCGCATCTTGATATCGACAGCACCTTCGGCGAAGGCACCTGCGTCACTGTGACCTTCCCGGTCACCCCCTCCAAAAGCCTTTCCGGTCAGATGGATACGCCGCAAATGTAGCGGTAAAACCGCCGTTCGGCTGGAAAAATAAAGACTAACGTAAAGAAAAAATCCCGCCCGTTACGGACAGGATTTTTTTATTGCTGCATGAAATCTTTACATGCGGGTTATTTGGTAGCCGCGGACTTTTTGTCTATATCGTCGATAAGGTATTTTAATACCGGCTCGAACCGCGCGCCGTACCAATGTTCTTTGTCGTTTATCGTGGTCTTAATGCATCTTACGACAAAATCCGCGGCGACGGCGGCAGCGGCCACGGCACTCAGTCCTCTTGCAATCGCTCCCGTAAAGGCGGACGAATATATGTCGCCCGTTCCGTGGCAGCCCTTGCCTATTTTTTCGTGGCGGTAATACGACTCGCCTTTTTTGTCTTTTACGTAAACGCCGGTCGTGTCGCTGTCGTACGAAACGCCCGTAAGTACGACGCTGCGCGCGCCCATATCCAGCAGTTTGTCCGCAAGACCGCTTATATACCCGGCGTCGTAACTGTCCCGGTACCGCGTTCCCGTAAGATAACAGGCCTCCGTCACATTGGGAAGAACGTAATCGGCGATTTTGACGAGTTTTGTCATCTCGGCGGCGAATTTATCATTAAAAGCCGGGTACAACTTTCCGTTGTCTCCCATCGCCGGGTCGACTATCAGCAACCCGCCGGGGCAGAGCAATTTGCCCGCCATATCGACAGCGTAACCTATCTGTTTTTCGCTGCCCAGATAGCCTGTGTATATTGCGTCGAATTTAATGTTTTCGCGCTGCCAATGCTGCGCTATAAGCGGAATATCTTCGGTAAGATCGCGGAAAGTGTAGCCCGTAAATCCCGCCGTGTGCGTTGATAATATCGCCGACGGCAATACGCATGTCTCCACTCCGCACGCCGAAATTATCGGCAGCGCGACGGTCAGCGAACACTGTCCTACGCACGAAATGTCCTGCATTGTCATAATTCTGGGATAATTCATAAAATACCTCTTTACTTTTAGCGTTTATTTTATTATAATAACAATATGGTATTATGTAAATAGTCAATTATTTAATATTTTTTAAGACCAGTTTTATCAGGCGGGCTTTATGAAAAAATACTATTATCTATACACCAAACTTAAACAGAGCATTTTGAACGGACATTTTTCGGACGGACAAAAACTGCCCTCCAAACGCGTTCTCGCCGACCGCGAAAACGTAAGCATAATAACCGTCGAAAAGGCGTACGCTCTTTTGGAAGACGAAGGTTATATCGCGGCGTCCCAGCGCAAGGGTTATTTCGTCCTGCCCGTGCGCGCGCTAAAACCGCGTTCTTTAGGAGAAAACGAAAAACTCAATCTGCTCGCGCTGCCACAGCCGCAAAAAATGCGCGATTTTCAATATTCGCTTTGGATAAAGACGACGCGCAAAGTGCTGTCGGAACAGCAGGACCGACTTTTTGTCAAGGCGCCCGCAAAAGGATGCGAGGTGCTGCGCAACGCCATCGCCGAATATCTTTTGCACTACCGCGGTTATCTCGCCCAGCCCGAACGCATCGTCATAGGCTCCGGCGCGGAACAACTTTACGAAAACATCGTCAAACTGCTGGGGCGCGAAAAAATATACGCCGTCGAAAATCCGTCTTACGCCAAGATTCAGGCGGTATACCGCGAAATGGGCGCCGAGGTACGCCTTTTGCCCATCAGCGACGACGGAATAGACGGCGACGTGCTGCAAAAAAGCGGCGCAAACGTGCTGCACGTTACGCCGTACCGCAGTTTCCCCTCCGGAATCACCACCTCCGCCGCCAAAAAATTCGAATATCTGCGCTGGGCGGAAAAAAACGACGCGTTTATCGTGGAGGACGACTACGCCAGTGAATTCTTTCTGCCCGGGCAGCCGCGCGAACTGTTGACGGCGCTCGACGTCTCGCAGCGGGTAATTTATATCAACACTTTTTCCAAAAGCCTGTCGCCGTCGCTTCGCATAGGATATATGATTCTGCCTAAGAGACTGTTGCCGCTGTACGACGAAAAGCTGGGAGATTTCAACTGCTCGGTACCCGTAATGGACCAGTATGTGCTGGCCGAATTTATCGGCAGCGGCAATTTCGTCCGGCACCTAAACCACGTCCGCCGCGCGCTCAACCGCTCTCCGCAAAAGCAATAACGCCGGCGCCGGCAGCAATTTTATATAGGACAAAACCGTAAAACTTTACAATAAGAAAAAAGTATTAAAAAATTTAAATTTACCTCTTGACAAATTTAATATCGGTGCTATAATGTGGGCGAAAAAGAAAAAGGAGGCAAAATAAGGCATTCAGTTAAATAATCTACCGTCAGTCGGCCGCAACGGAAACAAAAGCAAAAAGGCTGACATAACAGTAAAAAAATCTTATTTTTCGGGAGGTACTTATTATGTTTGATATTACACGTAGAAATAACAATAATCGTAATGTGGCTCGTTACAATCCTTATCGCGAGATGGAAGAATTTGAAAGGAATTTCTTCTCCGATCCGTTTGGCAGTTTCTTCAACAACCGCGATCTTGCCGAATTCAAAACCGATGTGATTGATGAAGGCGACCATTATCTGCTGGAAGCGGATTTGCCGGGCTTTGAAAAGAAAGATATAAAACTGGATCTTGACGGCGATGTTCTTACCGTAAACGCGGAAAGACATTCCAAAGTCGAGCAAAAAGAAAAGGACAAAATTGTCCGCGTCGAAAGATCGTACGGTTCGTATTCGCGTAGTTTCGATATGTCCGGAATAGATACCAACGGTATCAAGGCGGCATACGAAAACGGTGTTTTGAAACTCACGTTGCCCAAGAAAGAAAAAGGCGACGAAGGAAAACGTCATCTCGAAATCGAATAATTGCAATAAGCGGGCAGAGCAGTTTGGCTCTGTCCGCTGTTTTTTTGACAGAGCGAGAAACTCTGTCTTTTTTTATTTATCGTCGTATTCGTCCAAAAACCTGTGCTTTACTCCGCCTTGCTTGTACGCTATCACCGTATCGATATTGACGTTTTCGACGCTGCGGAAAATGCACTTTTCGACGTCGGGATTGCGCTTTTTCAGTTCGCCGATCAACTGCTTTATCTCCTGACGTTTCGACAGTCTTTCATCGCCGTCGGCACGGGTGACGTCGTCGGTGAACTTGCACGCGCACTGTATAAAATGCAGCGAATTATAATCTCTCCACGCCTTTATGTCCGCCTCCCTTATAAGGTACATGGGCCTTATAAGCTGCATCCCGGGAAAATTGGCGCTGTGGAGCTTGGGCATCATGGTCTGCACCTGCGCTCCGTAAAGCATCCCCATAAGGATAGTTTCTATAACATCGTCGTAGTGGTGCCCGAGAGCTATCTTGTTACATCCCAGCGAACGGGCGTAATTATATAAATATCCTCTTCGCATGCGGGCGCACAAATAGCACGGCGATTTTTCTATGTGGTAAACCGCGCTGAAAATATCGGTTTCGAAAATCTTTACCGGCACGTTCAGCCGACGGGCGTTGCTTTCGATGGCGGCGCGGTTTTCGGCGTTATAGCCGGGGTCCATTACCAAAAATTCAAGGCCGAATTCAAATTCGCTGTACCTTAACAGTTCCTGAAAGAGCTTTGCCATAAGCATCGAATCTTTGCCGCCGGATATGCACACAGCTACTTTGTCGCCCGGGCTTAGAAGACGATAAGTTTTTATCGCTTTTATAAAACGGCTCATAAGAACGGTGCGGAATTTTTTTCTTATGCTCTCTTCCGCCCTTTTGCATATCTCTCCGTCGTCCGCCGCCGACATTGCGTCTTGCAGCCAGCGCATATATCCGCCTTTAAGATAATACGACTTTACGCCCTCCTTTATCAGGCTTTCCGCCTCCGTCTTGCTCTTGTCTCCGCGGTGGCAGTACAGCACCGCCTTTACGCCTTTTGCGGTAATTCCGGCGGCATAATTCCGTTCATAGGGAAGAGCGCCCGGTATCATGCCGTATTCGCGCGCGCCGGCAGGACGCATATCCAGCAAAGCATATTCTCCCGCGCGCCGCAGTTCTTCCATTGTAACGCCGCTATCGAATTGACTATTGCTGCTCATGTTTTGCTTATAA
>USEG01000029.1 GCA_900553555.1 uncultured Clostridia bacterium | reverse complement strand
AAAGAAACAAAAAGCCGTTTGCATATCGCAAACGGTTTTTTCTTATTCTTTTTCGTAGTCGTGCGCTTAATAGCGACGGCAAACACTTTAGACGCGGTCTTTGGAGCCTGTTTTACGCCTCAATAGAATGGGCGATATATGTGATATGGTCGCCTATTCTTTCGATATTGGAGATGAGATTGATGAAAATGCCGCTGCTCTCCGCCTTGCACTGACCTTTGTTAAGCCGCTCTATATGCGCGTTTACAAGGCGTTTTCTGTCGCCGTCTATCATGTCTTCCACTTCGTCGACGTGCGCCAGCTTGTCCTTGTCGTTTTCGGTAACGGCCTGCTTTGTGATGTCGTACAATTCGTAAATGCGGTTGACCATGAGATTGACGCCGTCCATGACGCCGTCGGAAAACTCCATGTTTTTTTCCACCTCATGCCGCGTATACTTTATAAAATTATCCGCTATATCGGAAATACGTTCGATGTCGCCCATGCAGTTTTGATAGGTGGTTATCTTTTTTTCTTCCTCTTCCGAACAGTTTGCCGACACTTTTATCATGTAACTGACAATGTTTTGTATTTTATCGGAAATCTTATCGATTTTGCCGCGTATGGCGTCGGCGCTGCTCATATCCCGCTTTTCGAACGCGTTGTATGCGTCGCGGAAAGTGTCCATGGCAAGGTCCGCTATCAGAAACATCTCCTTGCCTATTTGTTCCAGCGCGATAGACGGCGACGAAATCATACGTTCGTCAAGATAGGACTGCTCTTTTGGCTTTTTCTTGTCTTTTATTATGATTTTGGACAGTTTGACGAACACTTCCGAAAACGGCAGGAAAATTATCGTGCACACCACGTTGAAGAAGGTGTGGAACATGGCTATCTGCGTCGCCGACTGGCTGAACCAGCGCTTGAACGTCATATCCATAAACGACGGGAAACACAGGAATATAATAAAAAATATTATGGAGCCGAACACGTTGAACATAAGGTGTATAAGGCTGGCGCGCTTTGCGTTGGCGCCCGCCCCGAAAGAGGACATTATCGCCGTAACGCACGAACCTATGTTGGTGCCCAGTATGAAATACAAAACTTCGTTGCCGCCCGTTCCTATCTGCAGGCCCGCCACCGACATGGCTATTATTATGGACGTCGTGGCGCTGCTGGACTGCACTATCGCCGTCAGCACTATGCCCAGGAAAAACAGCAAAAACGGGTTTTCCACCGCCTCGAAAATCTTTTGAATACTCGTCTTAAAGCTTTCCATCGAATCGGACATCATGGACAAGCCTATAAAAATCAACCCCAGACCCGCTACCAGCAGCCCCACCTTTTTCAGCTTGTCGTTTTTGGTGAGCATGGACATGAATATGCCCACAAAAACCAGTATCTGAATGTATGTAGTAAAAGGAAAAGCGCTTAGCGCCGCAATCTGCGCCGTGATCGTCGTGCCTATATTGGCGCCCATTATCATGGCGGTTGCCTGGGAGAGCGACATAATGCCGACGTTTACAAAGCCTACTATGAGCACGGTAGTAACGCCCGAACTCTGTATTATGGCCGTGGTTGCCGCTCCTATGCCCACGTTGACGAGGCGTTTGTCGGCGGTCTTTCCAAACAGTTTCTTTATCCTGTCCGTCGCAAGCTGTTCGATGTTTGAGGTAAGAAGATGTACGCCCACCAGAAACACGCCCGTCCCGGACAACAGCATGACAAGAAACATAATGATTTGTTGAGTAGTCATAAAAACTCCTTATGTATTTACGGCTGTAATTATACCAAAATAACCGGAGCACGTCAACCGTTTTACATATTCTTTACGAAAAATCGACATAATTCTTATTTGTGTAAATTTGCTATATGCCGCATTTCGTTTGACATTTTGCAATATGCTTGCTATAATGCTCATAGCAGAATGGAACTTTTGCCAATTTATTTATCAAGGAGAATAATAAGTATGGAACAATCATGCAATAAGATGATTTTGGCTGTTATTTCGGGCGATGATTACTCCAATACGGTGCAACATTTAAACAACGAAGGTATTTACGCCACCATTTTGTCTTCCACGGGCGGCTTTCTGCGCAAAAAAAGCATAACTTTAATGATAGGCGTGGAGGCGGAAAAACTGGAAACGGCGCTTGCCGTCATAAAAGCCCACGCCGGCGAACGCGTGCAGACGACGATTGTAGCCAACACGTCGGAAGCGGGCTTGTCGGCCTATCCCATAAAAGTACATACCGGCGGCTCGGTGGTATTCGTAATGGATATCGAAAAATGCATTAAGTTTTGATTTTTACTTTCCGGAGATATTTTATTCGAAATGTCTAAATTATCTAAAATACTCACTCCGGCGCGAATAATAGCGCTGGGTTTTGCCGCGCTGATACTCATAGGGTCGTTGCTGCTTATGATGCCTTTCAGCATAAAGGAAGGCGTTCATCTCGACTATATAGACGCGCTGTACACCTCTACGAGCGCGGTGTGCGTCACCGGTCTTATCGCCGTGGACGTAGGCGACACCTTTACGCGCGTGGGACAAGTCGTGGTAATGCTGCTCATTCAGCTGGGCGGTCTGGGTGTCACCGCGGTGGGCACAGGCATTATACTCGCCGTCGGCAAAAAAATCACGTTCCGCGGACTTACGGTGGTAAAAGAGGGCATGAACCTCGATTCGGCAAAAGATATGGTGCGCTTTATACGCAGCGTCTTTCTCACCACTCTCGCCTTCGAACTTACGGGCGCGGCGCTAAGCTTTATCGTCTTTGTCCGGGACTATTCCGTGGGCGAGGCAATGTTTATCAGCCTTTTCCACTCGGTGGCGGCGTTCAACAATTCCGGATTCGATATTCTAGGCAACTACCAAAATCTCATTCCCTATCAAAACGACATACTGCTCAACCTCGTCACCTGCGCGCTTATCATCTTCGGCGGTATAGGCTTTTTGGTAATACGCGAAATGTTTTCGACTCGCTTCCGCTGGAAAAAGTTTTCGATGCACACCAAAGTGGTGTTGCTCACGACGGCGGCGCTGCTGCTGTCGGGAACGCTGCTCATAAAAGCGACGGAAGATATCACTTGGCTGGGCGCTTTCTTTTTCAGCGTATCGGCGCGTACCGCGGGCTTTTCTACTTTTCCGCTGGGGCAGTTTACAAACGCCGGTCTCTTTACGATAACCATACTCATGTTTATAGGCGCGTCACCGGGATCCACCGGCGGCGGCATCAAGACCACCACCTTTTTTACGCTGCTGCAAGGCATAAAGGCGTCCGCTACAAACCGCGCCGAAAAGGCATTCCGCTATTCCATGCCCCGCGACGCATTTAAAAAAGCCGCCGTAATAACGCTTATTGCGCTGGGCGTCGTCATTACCGGCACCTACCTTATGATAATAATGGACCCGTATTTAAGGCTGGTGGACGCGTTGTTTGAAGTGGTAAGCGCCTTCGGAACGGTGGGACTTTCCACCGGCATAACGCCGACGCTTAGCTTTGGCAGTAAACTTTTGTCTATTTTTATCATGTACATCGGAAGGCTCGGACCGATGACCATAGCGACTCTGTGGCATTTTTCACGCGGCGACAGAGTGTTCTATCCCACGGGCAATATTTCTATAGGTTGATCAAGGAGATTTACTATGAACGGAAAAAACAAACAAGCCGATTCTTACGGCATTGTCGGACTGGGCCGCTTCGGCTTTGCGCTGGCGCTCGAACTGGCTGCGGCGGGAGCAGACTTACTTGTGCTGGACCGCGACGAAGAGAAAATCTCGCGTTTAAGAGAATACACCGAAAACGCCTTCGTTGTGCGCAACCTCGACAAATCCACACTGCTTGAAACGGGTATTCAGGCGTGCGACGTCGCGGTCGTCTGCATCGGCGAGCAGATGGACACTTCCATACTCACCACTCTCAATCTCGTGTCCATGCATATCCCCACCGTCATCGCCAAAGCCACCAGCGCCGAACACGGCGAAATTCTGGAAAAACTGGGCGCGGAAGTGGTCTATCCCGAACGCGATATGGCAATACGCCTTGCCCATCGCCTGGAAACGTCGAAGTCGCTGGACTTTATTCAGCTTAGCGAACGCGTCAACATTTCCAAACTGATAATTCCCGACAGGCTGGTGGGAAAAACCGTGCTGGAAACCAACCTGCGCAAACACTTCGGCATCAATATTATCGCCATCGAAAACAACAGCACCGTCATGCAGACGGTGGACCCCAACTACCAGTTCAAAAAGGGCGATATCCTGTTTGTTTCGGGCGAGAAAAAAGGCCTTAACAATCTGCTGGTGTGGTCCAAGCGCGAAGACGCATAAAGGCGCGAACCGCTGCTGTAAATTAAATAAAATTTTATAAATCAGTATAAATAAACTCGAAATCTAATCGGCTAATTAAAAAACGCGGAATCAAACTTGTCCGCGTTTTTTATTATTACTCTTTTTCGGGAGCAAACCGGCATATCCACAAAACGTTAGGAGCCAAAAATACGTATTGCGCTCCGCATGAGCCGCAGCAAAACACGCCTTCATTCTGCGTAACGGCGTTGTCGCCGCACACTACGCACAGCTTTTCGTACACGTCTTCCGCCACGTCTACCACCATGACAAGGCAGCCGACGAGCGTCTGCAAGTCGTTAAGCGACCATCTGCTGTCGGGAAAGGCGTATATGGTCTTATCGGTGCAGACTGTGGGCAACATACTTATAAAATAATCGTATTCTTTGCCGCCGCCGTCGGAAGTCACAAGTCCCGCCCGCGTGCTACGGCATACAGGGGAGACGTTTGATTTGACGTCGAACGCAATGCTTTCCGCGTCGCAGCGCATTGTTACCGTCAGCCACTTGCCCTGCGCCACCGCATCGCCGCAAACGGCATCGCCGTCCGGATGCAGCCGACCGCCTGTTATTTCGTATCCCGACTGCGACAGCGTGTATGCCGCATACAAAAACACAAACGACGCGTAGGCGGCTTTTGTTTGTTCGCGGGTAAGTTCGTCTTGTTTCTTGCGGGCGTCGCTTATAAGAAGCCACAGTTTCATACAGGCGTTGTAATCGGCGTTGTGCACCAGCAGATTGGTGGGCTGCGGCACCGCGTCCGTAAAAGGGGCCAGCCGCGACATTATCTTGTAAAACGCGCTGCTTTTTAGCTGTCTTAGCTTTGCGCGCAGATAAAAAAGCTTTTTGTACTGCGAAAAACATTCGGCGTCGCACTCGGCAAGCGCCTTAAAATCGGTAAGCCGCACCATGTCGAATTTATTTAAGCTGCGGCGGCTGTTCATGACGTCGTACATACTTTTGATACCGCCGCGCGTTTCTTCCAGCGGACGCCCTATAAAGTCGTTAAGTCTGTCGATAAGCGTCTTGACCAGTTTATTTTCGTATGTGTCGTACTCGTCCTCCGCCGAACGGGCATAGGCGTATTCGGGACGGGGGCCCTGCTCGTCGTTTTTCCAGACGCGGGAGTCGGCTATTGTTTTACGCATACCCTCGGACGTGAGCGCTCCGACATTTTCGGCACGCCGCGTATCCAGCTGCGTTTTTAAGACTATATAGGGGGTTGTGACGACGTTTATTATATTTCCCATGGCCGAATTTATCGCGTCCAGTATATCGTCGTCGCTGCGGCTGGCGGGCGCGGGAAAATAAAAGTCAAACTGCCCTTTTGCGGCTTTTTTGCATATTGCGGCAACATTTACGTCACCGCTCAGTTGTGCGTAAAATTGTTTAAGCGCCGACAAAGACATCAGATGAGTTTCCTCTTTAGTTTATTTACCGCGTCCAGAGTAAGCGAAAAGATCTCCTTTCCGTACAGTTCGTTTATCAGCGTTTCGAGAGCGGTTATATCGGTTTTTAGTCCGTCGTCGAAGCGGCCTTCCATTTTGCGCAGTATCTTGCGCGAGAACATTATGTCCAGCGCCTTTGCCGCCGTACCGCCACACGCCACGTACACGGGCACGAATTTCATTATCTGATTGTAAATTCTGTTGCCGAAGTTGATGTCGAATCTGTCCAGCATGAAGTCGCTCAGCTTGTTGAAACGCTCGAATTCTTCCTTGCTTAAGCCGAAATCGCCGGAAGACGTCGCCTCGTCAAACAGCTGCGTTAGCTTTTTCAAGCCGACGTGAACGGGCCGGGCGGAGACGGCAAGTCCCGACTGAGAGTTGCGGCTGGAAAAATCAATCACCGCCGCGCGGTCGTACACTTTGTCGGTGATGGTAAACGTCGAATCGTCCTTGTTGGCCGTGCCTATAAACCACGTGTTTAAGGGAATAACCACCGAGCTTCCGTTTGTAAACGCCTTGGGAAGCTTGCCCTGCGTCGAGGACGGCATGAGCTCTATATTCCATTTGGACGTATCCAGTTCCAGCACGGACAGAAAATCTGCGAAATAATATTCGACGCGCGCTAAATTCATTTCGTCCAGCACCATGAGATTTATCGTATCGGTCTTATAAGACGCGGTATAAAGCGCACGCAGAAAAGGCGTCTCCTTAAAGTTGCCCGAAAAGTCGTTGTAATAGCCCAACACGTCGCTGCGGTCGCGCCACGACGCCTGCACCGAAGTAAAACACACGTCGCAACCGATGTACTGCGCGAAATGTTTTGGAAGAGAGGTCTTGCCCGTGCCCGACAGTCCTTCCAGAATGATAAAGTGCGAACACGCCATGCCCGCGATAAACGAACGAATGGTTTCCGGCGTGTAGTACATATGATTGCTTTCGAGAAAGGCGTTAAAGCCGTCGCACAGCTTTTTTAAGCTGACGTCCGAACTGACAGCGGGAACATACGGGTTTTTGACAAAATATTCGTCCACCGCCACGAGATCGGGGAAAATAAGCTGTTTCGACTTGCCCGCTGCGCCCTTTTCGCGGGAATGGGTTACGGCGGAGGTCTGCGCTTCGCTTTTGTCCTTTTCGGCGTCCTTCGGCAGGTGCGACGCCCGGGCGTCAAAGTTTACCGTCCACCCTTTTTTGCGCGCCAGGTGCTCTATCCCGGCTATTATCAGAAAAGCGACTACGCAGCACAAGGCAAACAGCATCAGTCCTATAAAGAAGTTGTCGGCGCGGACGTTGAAATTTTCGACGGGCACGCTGAACAGCACTATGACGACTATTACCGCCGCGTACGTCGGAATAAACGCCAGCACCTTTTTAAGCACCGTCCCGAAAGCCGTCTTGCCGTTTAAGCTGCCGGTATAATACAGCAAGCACACCAAAACCGACCACTGCACCGCTGCCGCCGCCGTCAGTCCGAACAACAATATCCAACTTTCGGCGTCCAGCCTGTACAATCCGCTTAAATGCACGACCATCATCAATAAATACGCGATAATTCCTATCCCGAGCACTTTGAGCGTCAGTATTTTAAGCTGCATTTCGGTAAGTAATATTTTGTCTTTGTTCTTCATATACTCTACTCCTTTTGTTGGATCTCTTTTGATTATAAGTCGGTTTTGTTATTTTTCTTCGGGGTGTCAATCCGCCGTATGACAAAAACCGCCGCCGATATTTTGGCTTTTTTATGCTTTTCGGCGCCGACGGCACGCCGTACTGCCGCAAACGCGTGTAGTATATTGTAACATAATTGCCTTTATTGTTACGCGGATATAAGCAAATTTTAATTTTTATAAAACAACCGCGGTTTTATCGGCAATTTTGTCTCTTCAAGTTTTATTATACATCATTTTTGCAATAACCACAAGCTATTGTAAACGATAGAAAAAAACTATTTGCAATAATTTTGACCGCGTGATATAATTTTAAAAGACAGGAAGTGGCTTTTATTAAAAGCTACGCTTTTCCGCTCGGCGTAATATCGCGCCGAGCGGTATACAAAGGAAACAGATAAATAATCTTCCCCCATAACAAAAGGCAACACGTTATGTGCTGCCTTTTAGCTTGATATGAAGTTGAGTGGCATTTCAGTATGCGCCGTAAAGCTTCTGATGCCTTTGACTTATGCTCGCCTTGCGGTGGTTTATCGTTCCTCTGCCGATGCCGAGCTCGGCGCAGACTTCGGCTTGCCTCATACCGTTCATGTAGCAGTTTAAAATGGCAAGTTCCAATGCGGAGAGCTGTAACGCCTCGGCAAGCTCATCGTATTTGCTGTAATCTGTCTGTTCGTGTTCAAAGCAGTTCACGGGATCCATAGGCAGAGCCTTGTAGTCTGTAAAGTCTATGGATTCAACGACTGTTCCTCACCGATCAGGTCTGTTACGAAGAAGATTAATGAAGTGGTCTACTTCACGATAGCAGGCAAGTTTGATAGTGATTTCTTTTCCTTTGCTGTCTTTGCCGTAAATCTCATGTGCTGTACGACCGACGAATTGATAGAGAAAGCAGATAGCAGTTTGCGCTACGTCATAGCCATCCGATACGATATAGTCTATCTCACGCATATGGTGCAGGTCTTTGATGAGGCCGATATACAGTTTATCTGCGATTTTCATATCGAATTTCTTTACGGTACGGAGCGCCTGCAAAGCGATCATTTCGCCCATGAGTTTGATGTTTTCGGGTGAGATAGGTTCGGTGAACCATTCGCCTTCGTTGCGATACTTTCCGTTTGAGAACTTGGTTACCAACATTTCCATTTTAACACCTCTGAATTTGTATTTGCCTTTTTCGGGCAACAGGCGGAGATGCATAGGACGGTAAAAGGAAAGTATCTTCCATATCGGTCTGCGGAAGTCAACGGGGCAAAGCCAAAATCGTTGCGTTATAAGCGCGTGAAATAGCTTGCAGACAGCAAAAAAGCCGAGCAAGGGAAAGATTCCTTACTCGGCTCTCAATCGTTTATATTGGTGTTTTAAGCGACGATTTTGCGACCGTTGACTTGCGCGAGGACTATGCTAACCTAAGCCTGCCGAAAGAGGCAAAATTCA
>USEG01000028.1 GCA_900553555.1 uncultured Clostridia bacterium | reverse complement strand
GAGGATAACTAAAGACGATATGTTCGGAAATGATTTTAGCGGAAACGTTTGCAGAATAATGGTTATGGGCGTCGGCGGCGCGGGAAACAACGCCGTCAACAGCATGATCGAAGCCAAAATCAACAGCGCCAAGTTTATTGCGATTAATACCGACTTGCAGGATCTGGGCATGTCGCAGGCCGAGACCAGAATTCAGATAGGCGATAAGTTTACCAAGGGTCAAGGCGCCGGAGCCGATCCCGAAAAAGGACAAAAAGCCGCCGAGGAAAGTAAAAACGCGATAGCTTCCGCAATAAAAGACGCCGATTTGGTGTTTATTACGGCAGGTATGGGCGGCGGCACCGGTACGGGTGCTTCTCCGGTCATTGCCAGCATTGCAAAGGAAATGGGCAAACTCACCGTAGCGGTAGTTACAAAGCCCTTCGCCTTTGAAGGTAAGCCGAGAATGGCCAATGCCAATATCGGTATTGAAAATCTGAAAAAAGTCGTCGATACGATTGTAATAATTCCCAACGAAAAATTGATGGAATTTGTTCCCAATCTGCCGATAAAAGACGCGTTTAGACATGCCGACGACGTGCTGCGTCAAGGTATCCAGGGAATAAGCGATTTGATCGTAACGCCGGCGCTTATAAATTTGGACTTTGCCGACGTATGTACCGTTATGCGCAACAGCGGCGTAGCTCACATGGGTATAGGCAGAGGAAAAGGAGAAAAACGTGTCCTCGAGGCGGTAAAACGCGCAGTCTTCAGTCCGCTGCTCGAAACGTCTATAGAAGGCGCTTCCAAAATAATCCTCAATATAATGGGTTCGCCCGATATGACGCTTAACGAAATCAACGAAGCCACGTCGCTTGTACGCGAAGTGGTGCAGCCCAACGCAAATATTATTTTCGGCGCCGATATACGCGAAACAATGAAGGAAGAAATCATGGTTACAATGATAGCTACCGGATTTAATAATACCGACTCTTCGGCTCAGTCGTCGCAGCAAAAGACGCAAGCCGCACCCATAGACGATCCTTTCCGTGCAGAATATGACGCCATGTTTGATCAGCGGTTTGGTGCGCAGCATGCAGGATTCGGACAACCTGCCCGTCCCCAGCAGCCTGTAAATCAATATCCGACAGGAAATCAGGCGCCCCGCCCTGTACAACAGCAGCAGGCACCCAGAGGTTCGCGCATGACGGTGGATGAAGATGACGATATGCCGGCATGGATGAGAAAGCTAAAGAAATAAAATTTTGCCGGTGAAAGGTTTACATAATTTGCTTATCCGTTTTGATGGTAATAGTGTAAAGCAATCATCGTTTCTTTCGTCAATTATGTTATAATACGCTTTTAACAAAAAAACCCTCAGCAGATTTGTCCGCATGAGGGTTTTTTAACTGAAAACGAAAGCTTGAATGAGATTTTCAATGGGTTTACTTTATAAATTTTATTGTAAATCAAATTTCCAAAATCCGGCCAAAAAATACTTCGGTCGTTTCCGTAGTAAAAAACGGTAAAATAAGAACATAAAATTTACTGTTAACGTTCCGTTGTCAACAATTTCCGAACATATTTCCGTGCTGACAAAAGCGGGTATTATATCGGTTATTCGTCGTGTATCGGATAGGGGATTTGCAAAAATAGTATCCCGGCAGTACGAAAAAATCGAAATTAAAATAATACAGGATAGCGCAGAAAAAAATCATGAACACACTGTGGCTATTCAGGTTCCTATCGGCAGTTACAGCGCGTTTAGTGTGGGTAATTATTGCGGCATATTGAGCGAAGAGGGTTATATCGGCGGGCGTGACAATGCAGATTCCTTTTACTCGTCCCTGAGATTTGCAGCCCAGCTTATATGGTTTGATTGCGGTTATTTGGAATATACCGTACCTTTTACGGCGGAAACGGTGAAAAATGCAGTATCATTTTCTTTTTCTGCCGAGATATGCAGTGAGTCGCCGGGATATAACGAAAATTGGAAGTCGGATATTTTCTTCGATGTCAACGGAGTGAGAGTATGCACTTATACCTCGCCGGGAGATTTTGGAGCCAGGAGAGGAGTCTTTACGCCGTCATGGTGGAACGACGGGACTCAATACGGCTTTTTAGTCAAAGTCGAAGTAAACGCAACGGGAACATTTCTTAACGGCAGCATGGTGTCTGATACAACGCTTACAGACGTGCGCTTTTTTGACAGTAACGTCGTCGTGCTTAGAATGGGCGTCGATAAAAGTGCAAAGAATAAAGGCGGAATAAATTTATTTGGTAAAAAATTCGGCGATTATGATAAACATATCGTCGTAATGGTATCGGATAAAGCAAAAACTGTTTAGCGGACTGCGGTTTTACCGGCGGCATTATCGATCGCCTCAAAACGGCATAGCGTTGTATTTATTTTGGGATAAGAAGCATAAAAAATTCCCGGACAAAAACTATTTATCCGGGAATTTTTTCTTTGTTAATATTGCTTGACCAAATAGTAAAATATGTTCGGCAAAATATGTTGCCTGTATTATATGTTAATATTTAAAGTGTCGGAAAAAAACTGCGTCTTATCGGCGCGCCTCGATGCATAAAACAAAAAATCGTCCAGCTCTTTTGTCATGGCAATTTTGTCCAGTTCGTCAGCCGACTCGTATTTGTCCAAAAGCCATAGGGGAAGAGCGTGCATAATCATTGATTTTTGTTTATCTGTCAATAAAATTCTTATCGATTGAGGATTCATAAATATTACTCCTTTATAGATATTATAATCTTAAAAAAATATTTTGTCAATAACTTTTGTTGACGTAAAGGACAATAAGTGATATTATATTATCATGGATAAACTACTGAAGAATGCGCAAAAACCCAATTATGCCGCATTGCCGGAAAAATGGAGTTATTACGAACTTAAAGATTATTTTGACGGTATTAGCGGAATACCGTTTAAGATGGCAGCATGCTCGTATTTGAGTAATGTCGAAGGTCTGGGCGACTATTTTGATTTACATACATTTTTCGATTTTCAGGCATACTTGGTTTTGGCGTCCATGGGACTAAAAGAAGATGTAATGTTTAAACCCGGCAGCGAAGAATATGACCGGCTGCGAGAAAACATAGAGTATTTTCTTAAAGGGAACTGCGATGATTGGACTTTGACGAAAAAGGATCTGTCGCTCATGAAAGAAGACTGCAAAAAGGTTAATGCTATATATTATAAAGGAGATAAACAACATTGAAAGTTTTTACGCTTGGTGAAATTATGATGCGACTTACTCCGGAAAATTGCAAGAGATTTGTTCAGGCGGACAAATTTGACGTGACTTTCGGCGGAGCAGAGGCAAACGTGGCCGTCGCGTTGTCGCAATGGGGAATAAAAAGCAGCGTTATCACAAAATTACCCCAACACGACATGGGACAAGCGGCCGTAAATTCACTAAGAAAATACGGCGTTGATACAGATTTGATTGTGCGAGACGGCGCGAGAATAGGCCTTTACTATTGCGAAAAAGGCGCGTCGCAAAGGGCGTCGAAGGTCATTTATGACAGAGCGGAAAGCGCGTTTGCAATGGCAGACCCGGACGAGTTTGCCTTTGACAAGATATTTTCCAAAGGCGACGTCCTGCATGTCTCCGGTATTACGCCGGCATTAGGGGACAAGGCCATGAAGGTCACGTTCAAAGCTTTGGAATGTGCAAAAAAAGCCGGGTGCATGATTTCGTTTGACGTAAACTACCGCAGCAAGCTATGGAGCGTGCAATATGCGTCGGAAACGATTGCAAAAATATTGCCGTACGTCGACATATTTATTGCAAATGAAAATCAGATTTCGGAAGTTGTCGGCATACAATCGCCTTTTTCCGTACCTGATGACGATTCGTATATGCCGGAGACAAGCTTGTTTATGGCGGAAAGCCTGACAAAAAAATTCGGATATAAAGTTGTGGCAATAACGTCTCGTCGCACGATATCTTCGGAAGTCAACACTTTTCGTTCTATGGTCTATATGGACGGAAAAGCGGCTTTTTCGCGCGATTATAAAATAATAATAAATGATCGTATAGGCTCGGGCGATGCGTTTGCCGCTGGCGTTTTGTACGGATTTATCAATAGTTACAATGCGGAAAAAACTGCGGATTTCGCAACGGCGGCTGCGGCGTTGGCACATTCGGTGGAGGGTGATTATTCTCTGTTATCCGTCGGCGAAATCAATGCGCTTATAAATTCAGGCACTGTTAAAGTGCAGAGATAAATAATAAAAAACTGTCGTGGAAACAGGCAGTTTTTTATTTTTAGGAAGATTTTAAACAAAATCTGCCGATTTATAATAAGGAAAAAGAATTAAAAAAAATTTAAAATTTTTATTTAAAACACTTGACAAAGCGCTTACGCGGCTGTATAATTTTAGCAGTCGAACGGTTGAAGTGCTAATTGTCATGCAATGAGATTGCTAAAAGCCGCGCGACGGGGAGCATCGTGGATAAATAAATGGGAATATCCAGCAGAAAAGAGAAAATACTAAAAGCTGTGGTGGAAAAATACATTGTCAGCTGCGAGCCCATATCCAGTTCGGAGATACGCGATGAGCATTTGCCGGAATTAAGTTCAGCTACAATACGGAACGAGTTGGCGGCGCTGGAAGAAATGGGATATCTTGTTCAGCCGCATACTTCGGCGGGACGGGTGCCCACAGCAGAGGCATACAGGTTGTATGTGGATAAACTCATGCCGCATCGCAGACTTTCATCCAAAGAATTGCGGTTGGTAAAAAAGTATTTTAGCGAAAAAATCACCGAGATAGACGATATCTTAAAAAAATCCGCCAAACTTATTTCGGAAATTACCGATTTGACGGGCGTTGCGGTTTCGCATGGAAAAAAAGACGCGATAATCGAAAACGTTCGGATCGTAAAGCTGGCAGACCGGCTTGCGCTTGTGATAATTGTCACCGACGCGGGAATATTAAAAGACGGTTTTGTGGAATTGCAGGAAGATTTGGATGAAGATTATTTTTACAAAGCCAGCGGATTTATTAGCAGCTGTTTTAAGGGTCACACCTTAAATGAAATAAGCCGCCCGGGTAAAATCATTAAGAATGTAAAAAAAGAGTACGCCCGGCTTTTTGATGTGATATACAATCTGATAAAACAGTATGCTGCCGACGACATGAACTGCGACGTTGTTTTGGAAGGCAGTACAAAACTATTGGAGCAGCCTGAATACGCGAATGTCGACAAAGCAAAAACCATGCTGGAACTGCTTGAAACGAAGGAACAGTTGGTGCCGTTGATAGAAACGGGCAGCGGCGTTTCTTTGAACATCAAGATAGGCAAGGAAGTAAGCGATGATAAAATGACCGACTGCGCCGTTGTTACGGCTAGCTATTCGATAAACGGCGTAAATATAGGAAATGTCGGAGTCATCGGGCCGATGCGCATGAATTATGCAAAAGTAGTGTCGGTGCTGGACTGCATAGGTAAGACGATAAACGATTTGCCGGAAAACAATTCCGCAAAAAATCAAACTAATAATATAAAAGAGGATAAACAAGATGGCCAAGAATAAAAAGACGGAACAAACTCAGGAAGAAGAAATTCCTGAAATAGAAAGCGATGCCGACGAGACTGCCCGTGACGACAGCGATGCGATGGGCGATTTGCTGGCAAAGCTTTCCGAACTAAAAAAGCTGGCGGACAGCGAAAAATCGCGAGCGGACGATATGACAAATGTTGCGACTCGGCTTAGAGCGGACTTTGACAATTACCGCAAGAGAAACGCTGACTCTGCTGCAAAAGAACGCGAAGCCGGACGCGTTGAAGTAATAGAAAAATTTATTCCTTTGCTTGACGTAGTCGATCAGGCGATAGGAATGATAAAAGACGATTCGGTAAAAAGCGGCGTCGTTATGATACAGCAGCAAATCAATTCGCTGTTTGTTTCTTTCGGCGTAAAAGAGGTGGATGCCGCAGGAGAATTTAATCCGAAACTGCATGAGGCAATCATGTGTGTTCCGTGTGAGGATCCCCGGCAGGCGGGTACCATAAAAGAAGTTTTTCAAAAGGGTTACATCATAGGCGACAGACTTTTAAGGCCTGCGCGCGTGATTGTATATAATAATTGAGAATATCGGAGGTAAAATATTATGGGTAAAATAATTGGTATAGATTTGGGCACTACGAACTCCTGTGTCGCTGTCTTGGAAGGCGGCGAGCCGGTGGTTATTCCCAACGCGGAAGGTTCGAGAACGACTCCGTCGGTCGTTGGTTTTGCAAAAGACGGCGAACGTCTTGTCGGTCAGGTGGCAAAACATCAGGCCGTTGCCAATCCTGACAGAACCGTTATTTCTATAAAAAGAGAGATGGGCACAAATCATAAAGTGAAGATTGACGGAAAAGAATATTCTGCGCCGGAGATTTCGGCAATGATTTTGTCGAAACTTAAAGCAGACGCGGAAAGTTATCTGGGCGAAAAGGTTACGGAAGCGGTTATTACCGTTCCGGCATATTTTACGGATTCTCAGCGTCAGGCGACAAAGGACGCGGGCAGAATTGCCGGTCTCGACGTAAAGAGAATTATCAACGAACCTACCGCAGCGGCTCTTGCATACGGTTTGGATAAAACCCAAGGCGCAAACCAGAAGATATTTATTTACGACCTCGGCGGCGGTACTTTTGATATTTCTATTCTTGAAATAGGCGACGGCGTAGTCGAAGTTATCGCAACTGCCGGTAACAACCGTTTGGGCGGCGATGATTTCGATAAGCGCATTATGGATTATCTTACCGATAGTTTCAGAAAAGATACCGGCGTAGATCTTTCCGGCGATAAAATGGCGCAGCAAAGACTGAAAGAAGCTGCCGAAAAGGCAAAGATTGAACTTTCTAATCTTAACAACACGAAAATAAGCCTGCCGTTTATTGCGATGGGCCCCAACGGAACGCCGTTGCATATGGACTATGATCTCAGCAGACAAAAATTCGAAGCGCTCATTTCGGACTTGGTCGAACAGACCGTGACGTTGTCTAAGCGTGCGCTTTCCGATGCTGGTTATACGGCGGATCAGATAGACAAAGTCATACTTGTCGGCGGATCTACGCGTGTTCCCTGTGTAGTGGATGCTGTGCGTAAAGTCTGCGGTAAAGAGCCCTTTAAGGGGATCAACCCGGATGAATGCGTGGCAATCGGCGCTGCAATTCAAGGCGGCGTGTTGGGCGGCGAAGTTAAAGATGTGCTGCTGTTGGATGTAACTCCGCTTTCACTCGGTATTGAGACTATGGGCGGCGTATGCACGCGCATTATTGAAAGAAATACGACTATTCCTACAAAGAAATCGCAGATATTCTCTACGGCTGCCGACAATCAGCCTGCAGTGGATATTCATGTCTTGCAGGGCGAGCGCCCCATGGCTGCCGACAATAAGACGTTGGCAAGATTTGAGCTGGGCGGAATAGCTCCGGCTCCGCGCGGAGTTCCTCAGATTGAAGTTACCTTTGATATCGACGCAAACGGTATAGTTCATGTTTCGGCAAAAGATAAAGGAACGGGCAAAGAACAAAGCGTTACTATCACCGCTTCGTCCAATCTTACCGAAGCGGAAATAGATAAGGCAATAAAGGACGCCGAAAGTTTTGCAGAGGCGGATAAGAAGAGAAAGGAAATGGTCGACGCGAAAAATCAGGCCGATATGCTGGTATTCCAGATAGAGAAATTCCTTAACGAAAACGGAGATAAGGTCGATCCGGCGGATAAGGCGAAACTCGAAGATGAGATGTCCAAGGCAAAAGAAGCCATGAAGAGCGACAATATCGACGATATTAAAAATGCGTCCGACGCGCTGCAAAAAGTATCAAACGAGGTGTTTACAAAACTTTATCAGCAATCCGGCGGACAGCAGAACCAGAATAACAACAACGGTTCGTCTGGAAACGGCGACAATGTAGTGGACGCCGAAGAAGTGTAATTTTAACAAACAGAAGACAGTATGGCTAAATCGTATTATGATATTCTCGGCGTGTCAAAGACGGCAACCGAGGATGAAATTAAACAGGCGTATCGTAAATTAGCGCGTCAATATCATCCTGATTTGCATCCCGACGATAAGGACGCTGCCGAAAAATTCAAGGAAATTTCCGAGGCATACGACACGCTTAGCAATAAAGAAAAGAGAGCAGCCTACGACAATCCTTCGCCTTTTGGTAACACAACAGGCGGAGGGTCTTCCGGTTTTTCCGGTTTTTCCGGATTTTCCGATTTTGGCGGCGGAATTTTTGACAGTATATTTGATATGTTCGGTGGCGGCGGAAGACGTTCGGCGACTCATCAGGACGTCGGCGCCGATCTCGAACAGAATATGACGCTTACTTTTGAAGAGGCCGCCTTTGGTGTTACGAAAGAAATCAAGTTTACGCGCAACGAAACATGTACGGCATGCCGCGGCACAGGAGCAAAAGATGGGACTAAAATGCATACGTGTCCTACTTGCGGAGGCACGGGTAAAGTCAGGTCTGTTCAGGACACTCCTTTCGGACGGGTAGCAAACGAACGGGTATGTTCGACTTGTCGGGGAAGAGGAAAGGTCATTGACGAAGTGTGCCCGGAGTGTAACGGTAAAGGAATTAAACGCCGCAACGTCACTTTGCGCGTCACTATTCCGGCGGGCGTCGAAAAGGGGCAGGTTATGACTGTTCCCGGCGAAGGCGAAAAGGTACAAAACGGCAGAAACGGAGATTTGTATCTCAATATTACCGTTATGTCCCACAAGATTTTTACGCGTCGCGGAATGGACTTATATTTGGATTTTCCGGTAACGTTTACGCAGGCTATTCTGGGAGAAAAAGTCGAATTGCCGCAGCTTAAAGGCGGAAAATATACTTATACTTTACCGGAAGGTCTCGTTGGCGGAACTACCGTGCGTATTCGCGGACAGGGAATAACAACAACGCGGGGGAGGG
>USEG01000027.1 GCA_900553555.1 uncultured Clostridia bacterium | reverse complement strand
CGCCGCCGCAGCCTGTACCGTCACCGTCATGGTGGCGGTAGCGTCGCCGTTTTTAGCGGTAACGGTGGTCGTTCCCTCTTTAATCGCCGTAAAATATCCGTCGTCATAGCTTACTATGCCCTCGGGGTCAAAGGTGACCGAAACGTCGCCCGTGCCGCCGCTTGACGTTATGCCGGCGCTTACTCTTTCGCCCGCGGTAATGGTCATGCTTGACTGAGCAAACGAAACCGTCGGCGTATTGTCCGTTTTACCGCCGCAGTCGCATGCCGGAAAAACCGCCAGCGTGGCAATTATCGCCAAGAGCAATAAAACAACACCAAGTTTTTTCTTCATCATGTTTCACTCCTGAATAATATTATAATAACTAAATGTTACCATGCTATAATTATACACTTAAAAACGCGCAATGTCAAACGTCGGCAATAACTTTTTACTGCCGAATGAAAAAATTTTTCATTAAAACCGACGGGCGTATCGCCGCCGGTCTTATTTTTGCTCAGCCGACCCTTTTTACTGCGAAAAAGTGGTGCCTCCGTCCAGCGCCGAGGCGCCTCCGTCCAGCGTTCCCAACAATAAAGCCATCAAAATGACGTCGTTTAAGCTGTTCCACAGCGATTTGCCGTGACAGTCGCAGCCTTGATAGTTGTTGCTTATCAAAAGCACGATAAGCAGTAACTTAAAAATATTTTCATCATTCATGGTTTTCTCTATAAAACGCCTCCTTTCATTTATTATCGACAAAATACCGTTTGCCATATACGTTATAATATGTACATAAACACAGGCTTATAATATATATGCCGCGTCAAATCTTATTATGCAAGGAGAAAGACAATGAATGATGTTATCCTAAAAAAATTAGTCATCGACGTTCCCAGCGCCATGAAAGTGCAGCAGTATCTGCCCGCCCAGAAAACGCTGCTGTCCATGGCGGACCTCTTTAAGGTACTGTCCGATACGACGCGCCTTAAAATTCTGTCGGCGCTGTCCATCACTCCCATGTGCGTAGGGGACATTTCGCTGCTTCTGGGCATCAACCAGACCACCGTCTCGCACCAGCTTAAAACGCTGCGCAGTTTCGGCTTTGTGCAGTTCCGGCGCAGCGGGAAAACCGTTTTTTACTCGGTTGCACAGCAAAAAGTCAACGATATCTTCTCCTCCGCCGCCGATTTTATGCTAAATCAACAGCAGGGCGCGTAAACAAAATTTATTACAAAACTTTATAAAACTATAATAAAAAAGCCGTCTGCCGGCAATAAACCGGTAAACGGCTTTACTTTTTTGTGCGTCAAAGATTGGTAGTAATGTCCGGCTGCGTCTTTACAAAGCCCGCTCCGTTCATCATCATCTCCAGCGTTTCGTCGCTGTAAAGATGATCCGACAAAAATTTATATTCGACGTTGCATATTGCCGAAGTGATTTTACTCTGATCCATGGCGTCGGTCACAGGCTTGGAAAAGCCCAGCGGGAAGATAAACGACACCACAAACAGCAGCAGCATGGCGACTGCGGTACCCTTTACGGCGCCTATTACCATGCCCGCTATACGGCTGATAAGACCCGTACCGCCGTGCACGAATATGATGCGCAGCACAAATCCCACTATGCTGGCTATTATGCGCGCGGCAAAGTACAAAATCACCGTAATCAGCACCGTGAACATATGCAAAGACATCGCCACCGACAAAAATTCTTCCGTTGTAGCGCCCCACGCCGCCGCTCCGCCTATATCGGCATAACGTGCGATAAGCGGTTCGTACAAGGTCTTGACGACGCCCGTCGCATCCAGATCGATAGCCGAGCCTATCAGCGAACGCAGTGACATTCCTTCGCCCAAAGCGAACTGCTTTATTACGTCCACTCCCAGCAAAAATTTGAGGCAGTAGTCCGAAATAAAAAAGCATACCAATACCGCGACAGCAAAGCACACGAGACTGATAAGCGTTTTTACGGTGCCCTTCCACAGTCCCACGAGCGCTCCGAGCGCTATTATTGCTATTATGATAATGTCAATATAACTCAATTTATCCTTCCTCCGTCTTTTTGAATATGCCGGCTCATTGATGGAGACACTTAAATCATGAACCCATATTGCCGTCTTAACGACTTTATAATGAGCCAAACTTCCCCGCCCCTCATCTTGTGTATAGGCAGCGCGCGGGTATCCGGCGACAGCTTCGGTCCCATGACGGGACAAATACTCAACGAATTTCTGCGTTGCCCCGCAAACGTATACGGCACAATGCGCCGTCCGATACACGCCGTCAATCTCGCATCCCGTCTGAGCGAAATAAAATTTTTGTACCCCGACAGGAAAATCCTCGCCGTCGATGCCGCGATAGGCGGAAAACCCGGTGAAATACGCGTTTTCCCGGGACCGCTAAGACCCGGCCTTGCCGGCGGAAAACGTCTCGCGCCGGTGGGCGATTATTGCGTCACCGCGTCGATATGCGACGGCAATGTCGACGAATTGTACAAAGTTTCCAAAAGCGACGTTTTGTCCCTTGCCGCCCGCGCCGCGCTTATTATAAACGCAGCGTTCGGCAGCGGAAAATGCCGCTTTGCCGAAAATCTCCGTCACGCAGAACGAATTCCGATATAATTATACTATACTTTATGTAAAATTGCAACCGTTATGTGAAAAGTTTTACGCGTGCCGCCGCACCGGGGCTATTTATCCCAATCGCAGACGGACGGCAGAATAAAGTCTATGTCAAGGCCGCTCTTTTTGGCGTCGTCTTCCGTTGCCTCGCCCGTGAGCACAAGCGTCGTGACAAAGTTGTTCGTGCAGCCGAAACGTATGTCCGTTGCCAATCTGTCGCCGAACATGGCTATCTGCCTCGGCTGTAAAGAATAGCGGCTTTTTATACAGTCGCCCATGACGGCGTAAGGCTTACCGCATACCGCCAAGGGTTTTATTCCCGTCGATTTTTCGATGAGCGCTATGTACGACCCCACATCCGGCTTATAACCGCGCACCGTGGGGCAATTTATGTCGTCGTGCGTGCAAATGTAAGGCACTCCCTCGCGTATAAAATTACACAGCTTTTCCAGTTCGTCATAATAAAACGAAGTATTAAAGGCTATAAGCGCTATCTGCGGTTTATCGTCGACGCAGTTTATTCCGGCGGAGGCAAACTCTCTTTTTACTGCGTCGTTGGCAAAGACGTATGTCCTCGCGCCGCCGTAGCGCGCGTTTAAATATTGAACCGCCGCCATCGACGAAGTGTACACGTTGCTCTTGTCCGCCGAAAAACCCAGAGCGTTTAGTTTTGCGACGTATTCGTCCGCCGTCCGCGAACTGTTGTTGGTCAAAAACAGCACGGTGCCGCGTTTTTTCATGCGCTCAACGGCCTCCACCGCCCCTTCAAACGGTTGATCGTCCAAATAAATTGTTCCGTCCATATCCAGTAAAAAACATTTTACTGCCGACATTTTCTCGTTCATGATTTTATCTCCGGTATAATTTTGTAAAAGCGGCAATCTCCGCCCTAATATCGGCCGCGGCGGCAAAAACGGGCTCAAACTCACTGCAGCATCCCGTCCAGCGCTCCGAGACTTTTCATCAGCGAATACAATCCGCCGTTTTGCGCCCATCCGAAATCACACGACAGCGCCAGCGCAAGACGCAGGTCGCCCGGCGTCACGGCGTGGAATTCGCGATAGCCGCACATGGGCAGCTGCCTTTTGACGCGTTCCATAGCCTTGCCGAGCGCCAGTTGATTATAGCATATTTCCGCCAGCAGCGACGCTCTGCAGCCGGCAACGGCATACATAGATTCTTCTATACGCCGCTCGCTCCAATCGTCAAAACGCTTGCCCGCCAGCTTGTTCTCGTCCAGTCCCAGATATTCGCTGGCCTGTTCGAGCCGCAGATTGTTATCGGGCGGCGATACAAAGCCGAACTTTTTGAGCAGAAACTGCTTGTAAACGCCGCTTACCGTAACGGCGCACATGAGTTTTGTTATGCCGCCGGGCAAGGGTTCGCGCCCCTCGCGCAGCATCAACCGTTCCAACGCGCGGCTCATCTTTATTTCGGCGCTTTCAAAATGTATAAATCCGGGTATTGCCGCCGCCTTTGCCGCAATATCCACAAGCGACGCTCCGCCGCCTTTGCGTATTGACGCCACGATATCGCGCCGCAATGCCTTTAGCGCCGCATTGTCATACCGGCACCCCGACAGCAGGCAGTATATGCGATAGTCGGTAATATCGGTAAGTTTTGCCGCAAGAGCGGCGTAGTCCGAAACGTCGCCCGCGTCGAACATTTCCTCGAATATCCATGCGCCCGCGGCTGCCGGAAGGTAAGCGTTTAACGCCGTTATGCTTTCCAGCGGGTCGTCGCAGGCAATTATGTATTCGTCCGCGCTGTCCGAAAAGTCTATACTGCCGTCAAATATGCTAAGCCTTAACTTAACGTCCTCGTCGCCCGGGTTTTTAAGGCGGTATTTACGACCGAGCCGCCGCTCCGCCTTTTGTTTGGCGTCGCCGTCCCTTCCCGACAGCGCAACGGCGCATCCTTCCGGCAAGGCGGCGATATCCGGCGTTTTTTCGCCCGCTCCCACAATCGTCAATTTTAATTTGTCTATCGTCAATTTTCGCACTGCAGCACCTTTTTTTATTTATTATAACACAAAGGCATGTGCGAATTTTGGCGGCAACGCTGTCTTTTTGCCGAAATTAGGCTTTGACGCGGCGCGTGCACGGCGGGCGTTTAGCTCCGTCGATACAAAAACAGAGCGCCCCTTTGTTAGCGGGACGCCCTTGTTCATTAAGCAATTATCGAATCAAGTTCTTTTTGTGCAAGAGTAACAACGCTGGGATTTTCGGCATCGCCCTTATAGTAGCGGTTTATCTGCTGTTCTCTCCAACGGGCGAAAGCCGCGTTTTCTTTGTTTGTCAGCGCCGCTTCTTCCATGCCGGAATACACCGACTGATAGCGTCCGTAGGAATAATAATCATTAAGTCCCAGCACCTCTCCCGCCTTGGGCAGTTTTGCCAGATACAAAACGTGTACGCCGTAATCGGTGACTACTTTGCCGGACAGAGCGCCCTCAACGCCGCCTTCGTACAGTTCGCGCGCGGCGTCTGCAAATTCCTGCATATAGCTTTCTTCCGACGAACCGAGGTCGTACTTTTCCATATAACCGTATGTCAGGTCGAAAATTCCGGGGTCGGTGTTGTATTTGTAGATGAGATCGTCAAAAGCTCTTTCCTTTTCATAAAGCGTGACTGCAGCGCCCACTTTTGCGACAATTTCGTTGTAAATGGTATTTACCGAAACGGGGCTGCCGTAATCTTCGCCGTCGACGTGCTCATAAGAATATATCTCGTTGGCCAAACGGTCGCGGTATTCGTTGTAAGAATCTTCCACGACGTTTTCGACGCTGTTTTTAAAGCTTTTCAGCTGATTCGTCTGCTCGTCGCTGAAGGGAATGAGAATGTGCTTTACGAAGAAATGATTGTCGTCGGGGAAATACAACAGCTGCTCTCCGTCGTCTATCGCCGCCTCGTAATTGGCTTCCGTGGCGAATCTCGCCTTCTGGTCGGCAAGCGTGCGGTTGTATATCTCTTCGACGTCTGCGCGCGACACTTCCACGGTGCCGACGATATAGTCTTCGATGAGATTCATCTTTTCCTGATTTTCATAGCTTTCGCCGGCATAGACGTAAGCCGTGACGGAATCTTGCAGTGCGCCGTAAACATAGCTGGGTCCGCGGGTGTTGGTAATGTTTTCAAACTCACGGTACTCTTGCTCGATTGCGGCTTTCTGGTCGTCCGTGATGCTGTTGAGCGACAAGACGGCCTCTTTGATGGATTTTAACGCCCTCGAAAAGGCTTCCAGTTCAAAAGAACGAGTTTTTTCGTCGATGACGTTGAGTCCGGGATAACGCGTAAGCGACGGCACCCACTTTTCGACGTCCTTTCTGTCGTCCTTTATGAGCATATCTTTAAGCTGACGGACGGTGATGCTGTCCAGCTCGTCCTGGGCCGCGTCGTCACCCTGCGCCGGAACGGATACAAGACCTCTTTGCTGACACATACTCAGCAGTTCTTCGCGGCTCATGGAAGCGTAAATGTCCACGCTTTCGTCGCGGGTCGGGTAGGTCGTCTCGGTGTTTTCCTGCTCGTCGTCATGATGGTGTATCGACTCGCTGTCTTCGCCTCTTTCTTCCAGCAGAGCGTGCATTTCGGTGTCTATGGCGCTGTCGATGGCGTTATAAACGTTCTGATCGATGGTGTTCTGCTCGTACGTATCAATAGAAATATATCCGAAATCGATAAAGGCGTCGGCAAGGTTGAGCACAATGCGCTCCACCGCCAGCTGCTCGGCCAGAAGGCTTATGATCTGTTCGGGCGTATAACCGTAGTAATGCTCGTAAGAATAGCCGTAATAGTCGTACAACGAACGGAATTCGTCTTTATAGACGTTGTATTCTTCGGTAACGTATGTCTTATCTCCGCCGGGCGATTTGATCTCGTACGAATCAACGGTGATAACGATTTTTTTGTCGTCGCGCTGTTGGTCGAACGTCACAAGATTGCAGCCCGCAAACACCGAGCCGCACATAATAACCGCCACTATCAAACAAACAATTTTCTTAAGCATTTTGTTCCTCTTTATTTATAGTATCGCTTTTTTCGTAAGCGGAATAACGCCATAAAGTCCTTTTAGACAATATCAGCTTATGGTATTATATCACATTACGGGTGATAAATCAAACATTTTTCGGGCGTAAATTGCGACAATTAAGTAAAAATTTGAGTAACTCGTTGTTATTCATAAATTTAAGAGCGTGTTTTTCGCCGTTTATCAACTTTGCTCCGCACTTTACCGCCGTCGAATAGACTTCTTTGCTTATATCCATCATATAGTCGAAAACCACTTTGCTTTCGCGCTTGTTCATGACTACTGCCGACGCGCCCACGGTCTCCGCCAGATTTTTTATCAGCGCTATGTTTATAAGGTTTTTCACGCTGTCCGGCGCCGGACCGTAAAGGTCCTGCACTTCTTTTAATAAAGTATCCCTTTCTTTGACGGAATTTACACGCGCTATCCGCGAATAAAGTTTGAATTTCCATTCGCTGTCGGCGACATAATCGTCGGGCACGCTGGCGCTGTAATCCACCATCATCTTCACTTCTTTTTTGGGACTTACGGGTTTGCCCTGCATTTCGTCCAGCACTTCTTCCAGTAGCGAACAATACATATCGTATCCCACCTTTTCCATGTGGCCGTGCTGCTCCGCTCCCAGAATATTGCCTGCGCCGCGTATTTCGAGGTCGCGCATGGCAATCTTGAATCCGCTGCCGAGATCGGTGTATTTGCCTATGGATTCCAGCCGCTCGAAGGCCTCTTTCGACAACACTTTCCCCGCCGGGAAGGTGAAAAACGCGTATGCCGTGCGATCGCTTCTTCCCACTCTGCCGCGCAACTGGTACAATTGACTAAGCCCCATTCTGTCGGCGTCTATCACCACAAGCGTGTTGGCGCGCGGTATGTCCACTCCGTTTTCGATTATCGTGCTGGAAATCATGACGTCGCCCTGTCCCGACACAAACGCGTCCACTGCCTTTTCCAGCTGGCCTTCCGGCATTTGTCCGTGAGCCACGACTATCTTTGCGTCCGGCACCAGCCGCGCCACTTTTGCGGCAAACTCGTCAATATGTTCGACGCGGTTGTACACAATAAAGCTTTGTCCTCCTCTGCCCATCTCGCGCATGACTGCGTCGTATAAAAGAGCGTCGCTGTATTCGGTGACGTATGTCTGAACGGGCAGGCGGTTTTTCGGCGGCGTTTCGAGAAGACTCATGTCGCGCATTCCCGCCAAGGACATGTGCAGCGTGCGCGGAATGGGCGTTGCCGACAGCGTAAGCACATTGACTTCGCGGCGGAGATTTTTAATCTTTTCCTTATCGCCCACGCCGAATCGCTGTTCTTCGTCCAGAATGAGCAGTCCGAGATCCTTAAATCCGACGTCCTTCGATAACAGCCTGTGCGTGCCCACAACAATATCTATGTCGCCTTCTTTAAGACGGGCGACGGTCTCTCTTATTTTGGCGGCGCTGTCAAACCGCGTCAGCCTTCCCGTCTTTATCCCAAAAGGTTCCATGCGCCTTTTTACCGTCTCGTAATGCTGTTTGGCGAGCACCGTCGTCGGCGACATAAATGCCACCTGTTTGCCTTCGCAAATCACCTTAAACGCCACCCTAAGCGCCACTTCCGTCTTGCCGTAACCCACGTCTCCGCAAAGCAGTCTGTCCATGATTTTGGAGGATTTGAGGTCGTTTAGACATTCCTCCTCCGCCTTGAGCTGATCTTCGGTTTCGTTGTACTCGAAAGTGTTTTCGAATTCCCGTAAAAGGCTGTCGTCGCTGCTGTAACGGTAGGCGTTTGCTTTAAGGCGCTGGGCATACAATTCTTTCAGGTCGAACGCCAGTTTTTTTATGGACTCGCGCGCTTTCAGCTTTTGCTTGGCAAACTCCGTTCCGCCCATCTTATTGAGACGCGGCGGTCAGCCCGACACATAGCGCGTAAGCCTGTCCATATTTTCGACGGGAACGTACAATTTTCCGCCGTTGGCATACCCCACGACCACATAGTCTCGCACGGCGCCGTCCACCACTACTTTTCTGACGCCCTCGCATATTCCTATGCCGTGCACGTCGTGAACGACGTACTCGCCCACCTTAGGCTCGCCGATAAAATTGCCGCGGCGGCGATGGCGCACCGTCTGATTGCGTTCGCCCACCAGGTCGTTTTCGCCTATCACCACCAACTTTAAGTCGTGTAAAATCTCGCCGTTGCCTATTTTTTCCGCCGTGACCGTTATGCCGGACGTATAGTTATCGCTCCAGCCCAGATTGTTTTTGGCTAAAAGTTCGGTAACTCTGTCTTTAAGCGCCGCCGAACCGCAGCAAACCGCCACTTCGTATCCGTTGGCGTTCCAATTGTCGATATCGCGCGCCATAA
>USEG01000026.1 GCA_900553555.1 uncultured Clostridia bacterium | reverse complement strand
AGCGCTCCGCGGAAGCCGTGCTGGGCGAAGTCCAGAGCGCCCTGGACAGCAAGGATTACAAAAAAGCCGTCACCCTGCTCACGCCGCTCACCAAAAACGGCAATGCCGACACCACTTACGGACCCAACGGCAGTACCACGGGTTACGAATTTGACGGACTTACCATTTCGTGCGCCATATCCAACACCCCCATGGGACCGTTCAGAATGGTAACGGCTGAAAACTATTATACGATAAGAGCGCAGAAAAACGCCGACGGAACGGTTAAAACCGGCGATACGCTTGTGGACATGGCGGACCTCGATCTGGACGGACAGCCCGACGCCCAGGCGTACGAGATTTACGATTACGACGACGAAGTCATCGGATATTACAACAACAAAACTTGGTACAATCTCAATAAGCACGTTCTCACCAACGAAAACCCCATGCTCAGCATAGGTTACTATTATATGAGACTTGCCACCAACGAGACCAAAATTCAGCAGATGGTGGACAAATACAGCGTCCGCAATCTGGGCATCGGCCTCGATTACGACTGCTGCGTGTTCCCCGCCATCGACGTCAACCCGGTTATTGCGGAAGACGGACAGATGATGCTTTACTTCTCGCAGCACGTTTCCACGTTCTTCAAAAGCAACTCCGTTTGGGCGATAAAAATGAACGACTGGATTTCTCCCGACTGGGATTCGATGACGCACATCTCCACCCCGAAACACGTTTCCATTATCGACGACGGCAGTTTCGAGGGGCAGCTGGGCGCGTCTACTTCGTGGGATGAAGGCAGCATCAACGAAGGTACCGAGGTGCTCGAACACAACGGCAAATGGTATTTCACCTATTCGCCCTTCGGATACGGCGCCCGCGAATACGCGCCTTACGTCGCGGTATCCGACAGTCCCACCGGACCGTTCACCAAGCTGGGTCTCGAATATTCGCCCATCATCGGTATCGGCACCGAATACAACAACTATATGGCGGGTACCGGACACCATTGCTTCATAAAGGCGGGCGACGAACTGTGGATACTTTATCACTGCTTCTACAATCCCGAAGACAACAACGACCCGGACGGCAACTTTATGGGACGTTGCATCGGCGCGGACAGAGTTTACTGGAAGTACACGCCCGAACTGGGATACGATATGCTGTACGGCAACGGTCCTACTTACAATCTGCAGCCCAAGCCCGAAACTTTTACCGGTTACACCAACGTGGCAAAATACGCCACCATCGAAGGCAACGGCGACTTCGGCGAAGTGTCGTACCTTACCGACGGCCTGTTTACTTCGCAGCCCTTTACCCGTCATTGGGAATACGGCAGCGACGAGGGTCTGCTCAAAATCAAACTGACGTGGGATACTCCCGTCGAAATAAGATCTTTCCACATCTACAACAGCGGCAGCATCAATTACGCCTTCAAAAACGTAAGCTCCGTAATGTTCAAGCTGGCGGAAAAACCGGCATGGTACACCGGTCCCGAAACGCAGTACTGCTATATTAAGGATCTGCCCACCTTTGCCGACGACTATTTCATCAGCGAAAGAGTGGTAAGAAAGGGAGCGGCCGCAATGGCGGAATTCGAACCCATGACGGTGACGGAAATGACCATATGTATATCCGTTACCCTTGACAACGACAACAAATACACATACCTTGATGACGTTACGTTTGACAACGAGTTCTGCGGAGTCAGAGTCTCCGAACTGTACATCATGGGAAATCCCGTCAACGAGTGAGCGGAGGTAGGAGATTATGAAAAAAATTCTTAAAGTAATGCTTATATCCATACTGTCCGTCATTTGCTTGTTGACCGTCATCGCGTGCGGCGGCAATCAGGGCGGGGGAAAAACCCCGGGCGAAACGTTTGTGCCCGACGAAGACGTTATCGTCGACGATCTTGTCGATTACGACGGCGAGTACGACAAGCCCCACAATACGGCTTACGGCGAAGCGCCCGACCTCGACGAAGTCATTATCGACGGTTACTTCGACGAAGATATCTGGCAGAACAAAAAGTGGTACACCAATTACCACGTATCCAACCCCAACTTCAAATTCAGCGTTACGGCGCATTTGAGCCAGGGAGGTCTGTACATCGCCGCGCAGTCGGACGACAGTTACCTTTTCTGGAACGGACGTAACTATTTCTTCTACAATACGTATATGCAGTTCTTGATTGCGGGCAGCAATCTTAACTTGCGCGTAGACGTAAACAACACGCCCCCCACCAACATGACGGTAAACGTGCGTTCGCGTTATGAAGGCACGCTCAACCAGTTCGGCGGCGGCGAAGGCTTCTTCGTGGAAGCTTATATCTCGTGGGAGCAGCTGGGCTTTGACGAAGTGCCCGAGACCATCAGCATGCTGCCCCAGTACTATTGGACGATGCGTCCCAGAACGACCAACAACCTGCTCGCACTGCCCTTCGTAAACGGAACGCCCAATTCCAACCAGTACTACACGTTTGACACCGACGGATATGTCGACGTCGACGATCCTGCGGCAAAAGTGGGTTCGCACGAACGCGGACTCAGCAAGTCCAACGGCTGGGAAGTGGAAAATCCCGGCACGGATGACGAAATCCTCATCTCCAACGACGAAACGGTCAACAGAGGATTTATCAAGTCCACGTTCTTCCGCGAATTGTACACCAACAGATTTATGCTCACCACCCGCGTTACCGTCAATTCGGTCAACGGAATGGGCAGAGCGGGACTGCTGATGTACACCGACAACATCAACTACCGCGCCTTTGCGATAGAGCTGGGCAACGACGTGCTTACAAACAACACGCTCACCACCCTGCCTATCAGGGCGTACACCAATTACCCCGCGAATATCACCGTCACCACCAACATTGCGGACGCTGTTCCCGATACGGAAGACGGCAGACAGGCCAACCAGTTTGACCTGACGGTATTTGCCAACAACGGTATGCTTTATTACCTTGTAAACGGTGAATTCGTCTATTCGGAAGACGCGACGTATATCGGCACGGTGTATACCGGTTTCTATGCGTACAACGCCGACGTGACGTTCAGCAATTACGAGGCAAAAGTATTTAGCACCGACGCCGAAATAGGCGAGGAAATATCCAAATACGTCTATACCGTCGAGATTCAAAACCACAATGCCCAGGCAGTCGAAGGCCGTCTGTCGCAGATAGCCACCTCCAATGACGGCACGGGCGACATCGATGTCAGCCTTGTTCTCAACATAGGCCGCGATCTGCAGGACGGCAAGTACCTCAAGTCCGAAATTACCGAAATCTATTACGAAGTGGTGGGAACCGACGATCCCGCGCTGCAGCACGTCGACCTTATGGATGCATTCCTTGCCGGCAGCGAAGGAACCTTTACGATAGAAAACGTTCCCGGCAACATAATAGTGCACATAGACGGCGAGCAGACGCAGATCGACGCCAGCCAGCTTGTCGAATTGAAGATAGGCCTGCATTCGCCCCAGATTAATGGTCCGGTAACGGCTGTAAACTTCGAGCTTTACGGCTCCGGCCCCGCGGAAAGATACGAGGTATTGCAGAACAACGTAACAGGCGTTCTGACGGTAAAGGTGCCCAAGGGCAATTCGTGGAGATTCGTGGCCAGCAAGACGGGTTATCGTAACGTAGCCGATGTAATAAACGGCGGCGAGGTCATCAACGAAAGCATGACCGAGGCTGAGACCTTTAACATGAACTCGGCAATTGTAGGCGGCACGGCGGTTTCGGCCGACGATGCGCGTTACAATCCCGATACCGGCGAATACGAATCTGTTGCGGGCTTTACCCGTGCGTCTACCCCCGGCGTTTATTGGGATCTGAGCGAAGAGGCCAACAATAAGGTCACGTTCACTTCCACCAACACCGGCAGCAGTATAATTTACTATTCCGGCAAGACGGCGGCCGAATATCAGGTGGCTTACGTCGAGCTTACCAACCAGACCGACTACATGGCGTTCCAGTCCATAGAGGACGACCCCGGTGTGGGATTCCGTATCGATACCAACAGAGGCGGAACGTTCTGCGGTCTCAGACAAACCGGTATACGTATTATGCCTGCGGGCATGGTGGGCTGGAATCCTACCGATATCAACAATTTGGTCAGCTGGTCGGGCGGCATAGCCTCCATCGACCGTAATCAGAACGGTAAAGTGCTGGGTGTTTCGATGGGACAGGGCACCGTCAACCGCGTACCCTACAACGGCGAAACCTATACAACCAGCTATCTCATGATAAGAAGAGGCGGCAACGTATTTTTGTATGCTGCCAACGGCAGAGCGGGAGTGCAGCCCGACGGCACCAACTTCAACAAGATGCAGCCTTTCTATCAGGGTTATATCCCCGAAGCTACCGGCGTGGGCGCAATCGGCTTCCAGATCACCGTTTCGTACAACCTGAGAGTGGACTTCGAAAATTACTGGATACTCGCAGGTCAGGAACAGGCGGGCTCGTTTGCAAACGACATCATCTCCACCGGCTTCTCGGTCGAAGGGGAAACGGACCTTGTCAACATCGCCAGCGACGGACTCATCGACTATGACGAAGAAACCGGCACCGGCAAGATCATGCTTGCGTCCGAAGTAGTCTTTACGGCAAAACAACAGCTGCCCGAAGGCAAGATTGTCAAGCTCAATCTCGGCAGCGAAGTGTCCTATCTCACCGGCACCTCGTCCGAGGCCGTATTAAACGTTACGTCCATCGACAACCCGATAAACGTCAACGTGCAGCTTGTAGACGCTACCGAAGTCACCGGTAACATCAACATACCCACTGCCGGCGTATCGCTGGGCGAACGGTCCGGATACATCACGGATGTCAACGGCAATCAGGTTGCGACGTTCGTCACCGATGAAGACGGATACTTCACCTGCATGGTAGAAGAGGGAGCGCAGTACACCGTTACCGCCAACGTCGAAGGCTATGCGGCGGAGAAGATCGAATTCACCGCCACCGGTTCGCAGATGAACGTGGGCGAAATTGCCTTTGCATTAATCGATATAGGTTCGCCTGTCGGCGGATTTAAGACAAACACCGGAATGGAGTACGGTATCGACGATATGTACCACGGCGTGTACGCGCATTGGGAAACTTCCACTCAGGGAGACGCATACCTTACTATCAATGCCGAAAACAACAACCTCGAAGACTTTGTCCTCACGTTTAATTACGTCCGTTCGTCGGCTGCCCAAAACGGCGTCACCGATGTCAAGGACGAAGCCGACTTGGGTCTCGGTATCGTTGTCACCGGCGCGGATGCCACCGGCTACCAGTTCCTCAACATAGGCACCGGATATCGTATATTCAATGATGCCGGCTGGAACGGCAGATTCGAAGAGCGCGGAATGGGAAGAGTCGACTTCCAGGCGACCAGCATACCCTATTCCAATTACGCTCAGGTTAAGATTATCAAGACAGGCAGCACGTTCTATCTGTTCAGCAAGTACGCGCAGGACGACAACTACACGCTCACCGTTGCCTTCCCTGCAGTCAACAGCGCGGGTCAGTCGGTGTTGTCCGGAGCCGTAACTTTCGCAATAAAGATGACGGTTACCTCAGGAAAGTATCTCAATCTTACGTTCTTTGACATCAAAGTTTCGGAAGTCAACGCCGAGACCGCGCCCGAAATTATCTCCAATGTGACGTTGCAGCAGCCCGAAGAAGGTTCGCTCACCGTCGAAGGACAAACCGGAAATCAGTTCCAAATCATCGGCGCGTCCAACTTGACCGTTGTAGCTACCCCGCCCGAAGAAATGAAGGTGTCGGCTATCTACGTCAACGGCACGGCTCAGGACCTCGGCAACTACACCGAAGGCGTGTTTAGAGGACAGATAGCGGTGTCCGGCGAGTCTACAATCTCCGTCGAGTTCACCTACATCACATACGAGACGACGCAATCGCTTAAGATTACGCAAATTAACGCGGCGTCCATCAAGCTCAGCGACGGCGAGAGAGAAATCGTCATGACCGTCAGCATGCTTGCGTCCGACCTTAGCGACAGCGTTGCCGTTATCAACACTTCCGACCGTACCATTACGTTTATGGCGCCCAAGGGCACCTGGACGCTCACGGTTTGCAGTGACAGGAACGGCAATACGCCAATCGGCAATCCTGTAACCGTTACGGTGCAGTAATAAGAGAAAGTAGTTCCGTTTTTCGGAATTCCAAAAAGAGCGAAGAATTTTCTTCGCTCTTTTTTGTTTGTCTTTTTGTTTTTTAGATTTTTTGTCTATCTTTGTTTTCCTTATTTGTCTGGTTTCTTGTCTGTATTATTAGTTTTTCTTATTGTCTGACTTTTTTCCGTCCGCCGTACAAAAAAAGCAAGGCGCGTTTGCACCCTGCCAAAAAATTTTGCTGTCTTTATTGTAATATTTTATTAGACGCCTTTTCGGCCTATCGGAAAAAAGGAGGAGAGACCAAGAAATTTTTTACGGCAAAAACGTCGCCGAAAAGTCCATGCTGCGGCTGCGCATCCTTATATCCGCCCAAAAAAACGCCGTTTTAGAGCGAAGCGCCCCCCCCCCGTTAAAAATCTACTTTACGCCGTGCTCATTCTTAAATCTTTGGTCGGCGAGACGCGAAAATTCTTTAATTATCTGCACTTCTTTTGCTATATACGGCAAACCGTTAAAGCGGTACAGGTCGTGCTGGAATTTCGTAAAGTCCTTGTCCCCATTATATTCGGGGTCGGCGATTTCGCTAAAATAGCACCCCCAAGGCTCGTAAGTTTGCGAATAACCCTGAATAAGCCCCCAATGGTACGAACCTATTTTTTCCAGATAGAACAGCGGAAAAATATCGTCGACATTGTTGTGTTCGATGCGGTTGAGCCATTCGTTGTTGATGAGCGGGCGGTCGTAGGCGCGCGTCAGATTTTCGATAATTCGCACCATATTGCAAAAGCTGCCGTAGCAGTGGAATGTGATGACGTCGGACATATCAAGCGCTGTCAGTTCTTCTTCGGTGTAGGGCATGCAGTCCGAATTATACCGCCAGCAGTCTGCCGTGACGGGCGCAATGTTGTCGTGCGAACGTATTATTTCGGCGGATGTAAGCATTTTTTCCACCGACATCGTGCCGCGGCGGCTGTTGCCTATTTCGTTCCACACGTCCCACACGCAAATGCGCTTATCCCGGGCGTACAGAGCAGCCATTTCGTCCACCATGTCGTAAAATTTTCGGCGCATTTCGGGTTCGTCGCTAAGCTGATATCCGGGAGCTGTGTGCGTGCCGGAGTGTTGTCCGCGCTTGATGCCGCTGTGATAGCCCCAGTCGACGTGCTGCGGCCCTGTGGAAAAAGAATAAAAATCTTTTGGCACGTTGCAGTCGTTGCCTATGCACAGCATGACGTCCAAGCCGTGCTTTTCCGCCGCCGCCAGATATTCTTCGAGATGGCGCATAAAGCTGTCGTGCTCGTACAGCCAAAGTTCAAAGGATATGATGGTGCGCACCGAGTTGAATCCCGTATTTTTTGCAAGCTCGAATTCGTAATTCATCTGCTTAAAAACTTCATCGTGGTTGTATTGCTGCCACAGCGCCGTATTGTTGACGCAGTTGGAGGGAAGACCGTTGTATCCCCTTATCCAAGGCCGCGCGTTTTGCCAAGCTTCGGCTTGTTCTTTCGACCATTTTTTCATCGTTTTTCTCCTTTTCAATTGCGTTCGGGCGGCGCCTTTTGCAATAAACATAGCCCCGTTCGCCGCGTCCGTTTAATAAATAAATTATACTACGCCCCCGGGTATAATGTCAAGATTTTAAGGCAATAAAAGCGCTCTTTCCGCCAAAAAAAATCATTGACACAGCCGGGTATTTATGATAAAATTATCATGTGGACACAAACTGTCAAGGAGCATAAAATGACCCAATCTGTTATAAAAAATCGCATCGAAAATATGCGCCTTTTGGTGCAAAAACTAAAAAAATACTTCACTTACGTCTCCGTTTTGGGGTGCGACGTGCAGTCTCAGGCGGTGCGCGCCGACAAACGCGTCACCACTTTCAACGAGCAGCCCGAAACCGACCGCGGCTTTGTGATAAGAATGTACGGCGGCGACTGCGTTTACGAATACGCTCTTACCGACATTCCCGAGGTCACCGACGCTCTTGCCGAAGAAATAGCGCAAAAAGTAAAGCTGCCTGCCTCTGCCGCGGCAAAGGTTATTCCGCCCGTAGCGCTTGCCGACGAACCTCTTAAACGCGATTTTGAGCGCGACAGCGATGTGGACGAAGTTACGACGCAGCAGCTTATCGGCACCGCCGTCGACCTAAAGCAGCGCGTTCTTGAGCGTGATAACCGCATAGTAAACGCCGCCTGCATTTTCCGGATAATGCGCGTCAGCAAAGTGTTTGTCAGCGAAAACCGCACGCTCACGCAAAGCTATGCGTATGTCAACGGCTATCTCCTGGCGATAATGAAGGAGGACGGCAAGCTGGTCTCCGCCCGCGAATGTGTCGACGGTCCGAGTTTTAAACCGGTTGCCGCCGCACTTCCCGGCAAAGTGGACAAGCTCATAGACAAAGCCAAGCACCTTTTGAAGGCAAAACCCATCGTGCCCGGCGAATACGACGTCATCACCGACCCGTCCATTACGGGACTTATTGCGCACGAGGCGTTCGGCCACGGCGTGGAAATGGATCAGTTCGTAAAGGAGCGCGCGCTTGCCAAGCAGTACATGGGCGAGGCGGTTGCGTCGCCGATATGCAATATGCGTGACGGCGCGGGGGCGGCCCTGTCGGTGGCCAGTTACTTCTTCGACGACGACGGAGTTTTGGCGGGCGATACTCAGATTATAAAGGACGGCGTTCTCGTTTCGGGAATATGCGACCTCGTTTCGGCGTGCCAACTCGGCGTTAAACCAACGGGCAACGGCAGAAGAGAGAGTTTCAAGAGAAAGGCTTATACGAGAATGACGAACACTTTCTTCGAGGGAAGAAACGACAAACTCGAAGATATGATAAAGTCGGTAAAACACGGCTATATGCTCTTCGAG
>USEG01000025.1 GCA_900553555.1 uncultured Clostridia bacterium | reverse complement strand
ATTGTTTTATTGCGATAATGGGCAGCTGCCTATAAAAACTTGACAAAACGCGTCGGATAAGTTACAATAATAAAAAAGACGCGAGGAGTTACGGGTGGAACTTTTTACTATCGCCACTCTTTGGAAAAATTATGATCGCCGTGTTCAGCCCTTGGACGTGACGGTTATAAATATAGAGGAAAAAGAGGGTTATACAGTAGAATACGTATTTTTCAACGGCGACCCGTGCGCCGACGGCTGCGCGCGCATTTTTTCGAAGTTTTACCGTCCCCGCAGCGGCAACGGAGCCGGAGTGGTGCTCATGAACGACGTCATGGACGTCTTTGACGAGACGTATGTTTTTATGCTCATATCGTACGGCTATAACGTCCTGGTAGTGGACTATGTCGGGCAACGCCGCGCCGAACTTTATACGGTGTACCCTCATTCTCTCAAAAATTCCAACTATTTCGTCAACCCGGATTTTACCCGCGAACTGCCCGAAAATCCCAAGGAATCTTGCTGGTACGTTTGGGCAACGCTTATGCTGCGCGGCATAACTTATTTGGAAAGCCGCAGCGAGATTACGGGGAAAATAAGCGTTTTCGGCGTAAGAACGGGGGCTTTTCAGGTGTGGAAAGCCGCTTATGTCGACAGTACACTGGCGTGCGGGATAGCGCTTTTCAATTCGGGGTATATCGAAAATCTCGAACTGAGCGGGCTTAAACAGCTGCAATACAATACATGTATAGACAACGCGCCTTACGCGGGCGATATGTCGGTGCCGGTGCTGGCGGAGGTTGCGAGCAACGCCAAAGACAACAGCATCGAATATATGAGCAATTTAAGCAACATCATTCAAAATCAGCGCTGCTTTTTTTCCATCGGCGAAAGATGCAACGCGCTGCTTAATGTAGACCAGATAGACAACATAAAAATGTTTATCGAAAAATACAACGGCGGCGACGCGACTCTGCCTATGCAGCCGGAGATCGCCGCGCGTGAGAGCGGGCGCGAGTTTTTTTACGACATAAAAGTGGACAGCAGCTTGCCGATAGAGGAAGTCAGGCTGTTCGTATCCCAGGGAGATATGCCGTTTTCATATAAAAATTGGCATAAATATCCCGTCTCGTTTGTACAGGACGGCACATACATCGCAAAAATCAACGTTTATGCGCCAAAGGAAAAGATGTGCGCGTTTGTCACGGTAAAATACGCGGGGAGCATTTCCGTATCCAGCGAACTTATTCAGAACACGCCCTTTCTTATGAAGGTGCGTCCGTCGGAATCGGCGCGCTCCCACCTTTTGTACAGCGTGGAAGACGGGACCGACGACTGGACCGTACTTAGCGGAAAGGAAGGGACGGGGGCGCTGTCGCCCTATATGAGCAAAGGCGCCTACAATCTCATGGGCGTTACTAGCGACAGCAATTCGCTTTCGACGTTTAAGTTCGGAGAATTCCGCTACCGCATGCCGGGAAGGACTTTCCTGCAGGTTACGATTTATGTCGAAAACGATATGCGTATAAACGTCGCCATCACCTCGCGGCACGAAAACGATTATCTTACGTTTACCTACGTAAAGCACGTTCACGGATACGAGGAGTGGATAAAAATCAATCTTCAGGCGGACGAATTCCGCTGCGGCGCTTTGCGTCTTGAAAATTTTGACGACATAAGCTGTTTTACCATAGAAAGCGACGGAAAACTGCTTTTGAATTCCGTCATAATGGTATAACGCCACAGGGACTGAAATATGGACGAAAACAAGTTAAACACAAACGCGCCGGCTCCCCAAAGGTCGCTGTTAGGAAAGATTCTAAACGTCGTTTTATGCGTGTTTTTAGTGATTGCGTTAGCCTTTCTCGCGGTGCGCATTATTTTCAGGCCGGTGTATGTAAACGGCCACAGCATGGACGAAACATTGTTCGACGGCGAAGCTGTAGCCATAGGAGCTTTTGACAAGAACGTAAAGACGGGCGACATCGTGGTGGCAAACAACGCTCAGCCGGGCGAAGAACAGAACCTAATAATAAAAAGAGTGGCGGCTACCGGCGGCGATAAAATCGTATTTGTGCTTTCGGACGGAGTGATAGAGTTTTATCGCAACGACTGGACGCAGCCGGTGTTGGAAACGTATATAAAAGAGCCCATGAAAAACATATCGCAGTTTGCGTATGCAGGCGTCGCGCCTTCCGTAGAGGAAATAGACGACTATATAATAGAATTGGACGCGGACGAAGTTTTCCTTATGGGCGACAACCGCAACGCTTCCACCGATTCACGATATTTCGGAGCGGTAAAAAAGAGCGCTATTGTGGGAAAAATGGTGTTTGTAATATCCGGGAATTCGTTTTTGGAAACGATTTTCTGCGTATAATAAAAGGAGAGAACAGTATGATAAAAATTACAGCAGATTCAACGGCGGATTTAAATGAGATTTTTTTGACGCGCAATATCATCTCTTTTCCGCTTACCGTCATTCTCGGGGACAAGTCGTACAACGACGGGCTGGATATTAAGCCGCAGGATATTTACGATTATGTCGCCAAAACCAGCATTCTGCCCAAAACGGCGGCGCGAAACGAAGAGGAGTACGGCGAATTTTTCGATAAACTTACCGCAGACGGCTCGTCGGTGATACATTTTTCCATCTCCAGCGGCATATCGTCCAGTTACGATCACGCGCAGGCGGCGGCAGACGCACGCAAAAACATATACGTAGTCGACTCCAAGTCGCTGTCCACGGGTACGGGGCTATTGGCCATGTATGCGGCGGATCTGCGCGACGCCGACAATATGACGGCGCAGGAAATTTACGAAAAATGTCAGGCGCGCGTGCCTTTCGTTCAGGCGTCCTTTGTCGTCGACAGAATGGAATATCTGTACAAAGGCGGCAGATGCACGGGACTCGAATCGTTTTTTGCCACCGCTCTTAAGATTAAGCCGTCGTTGCTGTTGCGCGACGGAAAAATCACCGTCGGCCCCAAATATATGGGCAACATGCTCAAATCTATCTCCAAATACTGCAACAATATTATCGATACCTATCATAACGTGGACAAGACGCGCGTTTTCGTTACATATACCGAAGGCACCGCTCCCGAAGTGATAGAAAAGGCCAAGTCTATCGTGCGCGAACGCATCAATCCCGCCGTCATTTTGCAGACGACGGCAGGCAGCGTCATTACCAGCCACTGCGGAGCGGGCACGCTGGGAATACTGTACATCAACGACGCCGAATAAAAAAGGCTTTTTGTAAAAATGAACATAAAAAATATGTATAAAAAATCTCTGAAAGCGACGGCACTCATAGCGGTTGTTGCTATTTTGGCGGTGTTTGCGTTGCTCGGCGCCGCTTGCAACAACAGCGAAAAGGTTACCGACGGCACGTTTGAATACGCCTTGCTAAAAGGCGGCGACGCGTACGAAATCACGGCTCTTGGCAATACGAAGGATCTAAATGTCACCGTTCCCTCCCAATTCGACGGCAAACCCGTGACGAGAATAGGCGACGGAGCGTTTAGCAATGCGGGCATAAAAAGCGTAACTATACCGGACAGCGTAACGCAAATAGGTGAAAACGCGTTTTCCTACTGCTATTCGCTGACGGACGTCACCCTGCCCTACAATCTTACCGTTTTGGGAGACGGCGCGTTTTCCTACTGCGGATCGCTTACGCAGATAACTTTGCCGGACGGCGTTAAGGATATAAAACGCAACACCTTTAACGCCTGTCAAAGTCTTATGACGGTGACGTTTGCCGCAAATCTTACCACCATCTCCGACGGCGCGTTTAAGGGGTGTTTGGCACTGGAGGAAATCGCCTGGCCCGACACTTTGGTAAAGATAGGAGCGGAGGCCTTTACGGCGACGAACATACGAAACGCCCGCCTGCCGCAGTCGCTTACGGTTTTGGGCGATTATGCGTTTGCGCAGTGTATGTCACTGGAGAGCGTAAGCATTCCGGCGTCGGTATCGAAAATAGGAGACTTCGCCTTTAGTGTCTGTCCGTCGCTTACAGACGTTTCCATTGCCGTCGGCGTCCACGAAATAGGTAAATCTGCCTTTTCCGGCTGCGAAGCGCTGCAGAAAATAGTGCTGCCGGGCAGCGTTTTCTCCATCGGCGAATACGCTTTCAACGATTGCGGCTCTCTTATAGAGATTACCTTGCCGCAGGCTCTTACCGAACTTCCCGACGGAATATTTTTGATGTGCGACGCTCTTAAAACCGTCCTTCTTCCCGACGGAATAACAAGAATAGGGACTTCGGCTTTCCAAGGATGTTCGTCGCTGGAAAGCATGATTATCCCCCTTAAAACCGTATTTATAGGAGAGACGGCGTTTGCACATTGCAGAGCGCTTGATTCGCTTGTCTTTACGGATGTAAGCGGCTGGACAAGCGGCGGCGAAGATATTCCCAAAGAGACGCTGACCGATCCGCATGCGGCGGCGGTGTACGCCGAAAACGTCGCCAACGCGATGATAAAAATTTTTGATCATGACGATGCCGATATGCTATCCTGAACACAAAAGCAAAAAGCATGACGATAAAAAGGCTCTCAAACTTATCTTTGAGAGCCTTTTTTTGTAGACCTATGGCGGTTTTTTAGCGTCGTCGAATGCCGTTTAACGCCCGAAAAATGCACCGTAATTCGTTTGTCAGTCGCTGCTGACTTTGCTGTACAGCCGGGTAATTTCGTTGAGTATATCGGTATATTCGAAGTCCTGGTGGTAAATAAGGTTGATTTCACGCGTTATGGAAAGGTTTTCGACGGGTATAACGGAAAACTTCTTTTTCTTAATTTCGTTAAGACAGGTGCTGTGCGCCAAAACCGAAACGCCGAAGTTGTTTTTTACCAGTTCCTTTATAATGGAAATATTGTCCACTTCCATTATGACGTTAAAGTCATCGATGGTCTCGTTGTTGCTGTTGAGATTGTTTTCGAAAAGCGTCCGCGTACCCGCCCCCGGCAGCCGCAGAATAAGATTTTCCTTTTTGAGTTCGTCCAGCGTAACCAGGCTCTTTTTGGACAACGGATTGTCGTTGCCGACGGCAAGCACGAGATAGTCGGTGTCCAAAAGTATCGAATTAAAATTATTGTCCGATATCTTGCCGTCTATGAGAATAAGGTCCAGCTCGTAGGTTTTTAGTTTTTGATAAAGCCCCTGAATGGTGTCGGACACGATGGTGACGTGCGTCTTGGGATTTTCGTTGCAGAACGCGGTAAAAAGATTGGTCGTAAATCCCATTTCCAGCGATTGCGTGACGCCCACAGTCAGATGTCGGATGTGACGCTTGCGGTCTTTAAGCGCGGTGACAAGGCTTTGTTCAAGCGAATTTATGCGTTTGGCGTATTTTACCAGAATTTCGCCGTCCTCGGTTATTTTAAGTTCTTTATCGCCGCGTAAAAACAGCTTGACGTGATATTCGTCTTCGAGATATTTGATGTGTTGGCTTACCGCGGGCTGTGTAAGGTTAAGCGCCTGGGCGGCTTTGGTAATGCTGCCTTGTTTATACACTTCCAGCAGAGTGTGAAACCGGGTATTTATCATTTTTGCACCTATAAATTTATATAATTGTTTTATTAAGCATTATAAATACTTATTATTTGCTTTATTTATTATATTACACAATACGCAAATTGTCAAGATGTTTTTTACGCTCTCAATGTAATTCGGCGGAAGCAAAAAGACGTCGGGAATAAGACTTTATGCGCTGAATTTGGCCGCATTATTTATATTACGGCACCTATAACTGTATAAATATAATACAATGTGTATAATAAATTGACAAATTTTCGAAATGTGACTAAATTCTCTTGACATAAAACGATTTTTAATATATATTGAAAATGAAATTAAGAAAAGGATAATATTATGAAGAAAAAAAAACGTTTTGATATGTTTCAGCAGGCGCAAAAACCCGCATGGTATTTAGTGGCGCTGGAAAGACTGCTTACATTTTTTTGGCTGGGATTCGAAAAAGTATTCAAGGGCTTTAAGCTGGACAAGAGCGAGACCAAGCATCTTAAAGGTCCCGTTCTGTGTCTTAGCAATCACGCGTCCATGATAGACATGCCGATAGCCATAGCCGCATTGACGCCGCTCAAAACAACTTGGGTGGCGGCAATAGAGGAATTTGACGGCAAGGAGTGGCTGTTCCGCAATGGGCATCATTCCCAAGCGCAAATTCACGCACGGAACGGTTACGGTAAAACACATGATCCGCGCCGTAACGAAAAACAAGGTTACCATCACCATGTATCCGGAAGCGCGTTTTATCGTCGGCGGAATAGGCGAACAGCTGGACGGCGGTTTGGGTAAACTTATAAAGATAATGGGAGTGCCGGTGGTGCGTCTTACCATTCAGAATAATTTTCTGCGCTCGCCCCAATGGTGCAAACATCCGTACCGCGACATTCCTATATACGCCAAGACGTCGGTGCTGGTGTCCGCCGAAGAAATCAAAAACATGACCGCGGACGAAATTCAAAAGCGCGTAGAGCAGTCTTTTGTGTACGATCAGTATCGCTACCAGTACGACCACAAACTGCTCATGAAAAGCAAAAACCGCGCTAAAAACATACACAAGATTCTCTACAAATGTCCGCATTGCAAATCGGAGTTTACCACCGATTCGGACGGTACGCACATTTGGTGCAACAGCTGCGGTCATAAGTGGGAGATGGACGGCTACAGCCGGCTGCACGCCGTCGAGGGCGAAACTTATTTCGAGCATGTTCCCGATTGGTATTTGTGGGAGAAAGCCGAAGTGCGCCGCGAAATAGAGGCGGGGACTTACCGCTTTGAGGACATCGTGCGCGTTATGCACCACATCAACGCCAGCGAGCTCAGATACGAGGGCACGGTAAAATGCGTGCACGACGCCAACGGTTTTGCGTTTAGCGGAACGTTGGACAACGGCGAAACCTTTGACTTAAAAAAGTCCGTTGCCTCCATGTATTCGCTTCATATAGACTACAATTTCCGCAAAAAAGGCAACGCGTTTGATATCGCCACCGATGAAGAGACTTATTTCATGTATCCGGTGCTAAACGCAAATCCTTTGACTAAGCTCCAGTTTGCCGTCGAGGAATTGTACAATTATTATATAAGGGACGGGCACAACCGCGACCATAAAGATGCCGAAACGGCAGCTAAGCCGGCCGAATCAGCCGAGTAAATATCATTAAAATCGCAACGTTCGCTTTATAGGAGCGGGCGTTGTTTATTACTTGACTAAAAAAGCCGAAAACGCTATAATAGCTGTTATGAAGTATCTGTTTTTGGACATTGAGTGCAGTAACGGCAGCGATATTTGCAGTATCGGTTATGTTATTGCGGACGATAAATTTAACGTAATACAGCAAAAGGACATGCTTATAAACCCCGAGAGCAAGTTCGTGTTGTCCAACCGGGCGGGGACTCAAGGCATCAAGCTGGCGTACAGCGAACAAGAATTTTACGCGGCGCCCGCCTTTCCGCATCGCTACGAAGAAATCAAAAGTCTGCTGGAAGACCCTCTTGCGACAATTATAGGTTTTGCCGTCAGCAATGACGCCGGATTTATAAAGCGCGCGTGCGAGAGATATGCTCTTGCGCCCATTCAACTGAAATTCTTCGACGTTCAGCGACTGGACGCAAAGCTTCACAACGACGGCAAAATACGCGGATTAAGTAAAATTCTGGATTTTTACGGCATAGAACAGGACGACGAGAATATTTTGCATAAATCGGACGACGACGCCTTTTTTACAATGGAAATTCTGCAGAAAATGCTGGACGAACTAAACAAGTCCGTCGACGAAGTCATTGCCGAAAACCCGTGGTGTTCGGGAGAGCTCAAGGACGGCGAAATAACTTACGACGGGCAAAGCATCGCAAACCCCGAAAAAATGCGCAAAAAGGACGTGGAAGTATTCCGTGCGTACTGCGCCGATTTGGAAAAAAAGTATTCCGGCGTACAGGGGCGTATGTCGGGGTGTAAAATCAGTTTCGAGCGCGCGTTCGAGAGCAAAAACTACAGCAAAATGCTGGCCTTTGCCCAAAAGATTTACAGCGAAGGCGGCATAATGACGGCTCCAAAAGAATGTAATATGTTCGTATATACCGGAAAGGAGAATTCGCAGACCAAAAAGATGCGCTCCCGCAAAGTAAAGCTGGTGACGGTGGAGGAACTTACGGACCTTGCCGGGTGGGATGAAGACGCCCTTGACAAAGCGGCGGAGTCCGTACCCGTAGTCGAGTTCAAAAAAAGAGCGGGCGCAGCGTTCCGCCGGCAAAAGAACAACGTAAATCCGTAATTTAAGCGTCATCCGTCAAAACAACTTATTTGACTTTTATAAAAAGACCGCCAGAAACATTTCCTGTCGGTCTTTTTTTTGTTTTTGGCGGATTATCGGCCTTACTACGGCGGCTTTGGTTTACTGCTTATAAAACGGCCGTCCGCAATAATTTTTTGGATAAAAGAACAATACTTTCTGCGCCCGATAACGCAATTTAATCGTCAAGGCGTTTTTCCTGCCATGCGCGCGACCGCTTCTTTGTCCCCGTGCCTTTTACATACCATAAATTTGCTACCTCCTGGCTACCAATTCGACTAAAAAAGCTATTTTTATACGAATTTAGTAATTTTATTTCTTATCTTTTACCATTATACAGTAAACAAACTGCTATGTCAAGATTTTTAGCAATAATTTTGGTAAAAATAATACGGAGGTAAAAAATGAAACTAAAGGACTTGCGCGAAGAAGCCGGCATGACGCAAAAACAGCTTGCGGAAAAGATAGGCAACAGTCAGCGCAACATCAGCAACTGGGAAAGCGGCAACAGTCAGCCCGACCTCGAAACGGTTGTCAGGCTTGCCGATTTGTTCGGTGTGACTACCGACGAACTGCTGGGAAGGACGGGCTATTGCGATACGGGCTATCGCGGCGCCGATCAAAACGCGATACGTTACGGAGAGGAGACGGCAAAACTTATGCAGCTTGCCGAAAAATTGACGCGCAGGCAAAAGCAGGCTCTTATTGCCTTTCTCGAAAGTCTGACGAACCAAGGAGATT
>USEG01000024.1 GCA_900553555.1 uncultured Clostridia bacterium | reverse complement strand
GCCACCTGGTTGCGCAGCACTTCCATGTCGTAATCGCGCACGTCGACGTCGCCCACTTTAACGCTGCCCTTGCTTACGTCGTAAAGACGCGAAATAAGGTTTACGAGCGTTGTCTTGCTGCTGCCCGTGCCGCCCAGGACACCCACTGTCTCGCCCGACTTTATGTCGAGATTGATATCCTCGAGCGCGTATTTTTCGGCGGTGTTCGAATAACGGAAACTGACGTTTTCAAACTTGACGTCGCCGTTTTTGACTTCCATAACGGGGTGTTCGGGATTTGTCAGCGTGCTCTTTTCTTCCAGCACTTCGACAATTCTGTGCCCCGATTCCGCCGACATAGTGAGCATGACGAATATCATGGACAACATTTGCAGCGAAAACAAGATCTGCAGCGAATACGTCATAAGACTTTGCAGTCCCAGCGTGTTTAACGCGGACGATCCGCCCATTATAATTCTCGCTCCGAAATACGTTATAGCCAGAATGGCGCCCTGCAGACATATATTCATGACCGGGCTGTTTATTGCGAGAATACGTTCGGCCTTAGTAAAATCTTTGCACAGTTCATTGGAAACCTTGCTGAATTTTTCGGTCTCGTATTCTTCGCGCACATAGGCCTTTACGACTCTCATGCCCTTGACGTTTTCCTGAATGGATTCGTTAAGCGCGTCGTAGCGCTTGAACACTTTCTTGAAAATGGGCATGGCGCACTTTATCATCATGGACAGCGCAAAAACCAGTACAGGCGTTGTCACGAAGAATATCCACGGCAGACTCGTATCGATGGCAAAGCTCATGACTATCGAGAATATGAGCATAAGCGGACTTCTTATCGCCGTTCGTATCAACATCATAAACGCCATCTGCACGTTGGTGACGTCGGTTGTAAGACGCGTTACGAGCGACGACGACGAAAACTTGTCGATGTTCTTAAACGAATAGCCCTGTACCGCCTTAAACATATCGTATCTCAGGTTTTTTGCAAAACCCGCCGACGCTTCGGCGCAGAATTTACCGCCCAGCATACCGGCAACCAGCGACGCTATTGCGGCCAAAACCATGAATATTCCCCATCGGATCATTCCGTTGATATCCGGATCGCCTCCCGTCGAAGGATTGACGCATTTTCCGAATTCGAATATTATGAGCGGAATGAGCACTTCCATCGCCGCTTCCACCACCATACAAACGACCGTGAGAATGGACTCTTTTTTGTATTCACGCAAACTCTTGGAAAGTTTTTTTATCATACGACCTCCTTGTCCTGCTTTTCCCTTAGTTTTTGTATCAGTTTTTCCACCGTCTTTTCAAAAGCGGCAAACTCCTCCTCGGAAAGCATGGCCGCCACCTCGTTTTCGACGGCGTCCATCGACTGCTGTACTTCGGCGTCCAATTGCCTGCCTTTGTCGGTTAGCACAATTTTTTTAAGCCGCGCGTCGTGTTTGACGGACTGCCTTTCTATCAGCCCGTTTTTTTGCATTAGCTTTAATACCTCGCTCACCGACGGCCCGCTTATCATAAAAGTCTTTTCGATATCACGCTGATATATGTCCCGCCCTTCGTTGCGATGTAAATACGATATTATGCGGCCGTGCATATTGGTCATTTTTATCATATTCTCTATCGCCGACGACGTGCGGATTTCGCGCTCTATCAGATTTGCAAGAATTTTCAATCTTATAACCGTGCGCATTTTTACCTCGTTTTTTAGTGAATATCATTAACAATTAATAACCTAACTATTATATATTTTTCGATTTTTATTGTAAAGCGTTTAGCGTGAAAAACATGTGAAAAAACTTGCATTTTTTGTATATTAAAAGGCAGGCATAAATCTGCCCGCCTTATTACGGAATGCTTAAAATTTTATGTTCAGACTTTTTATAAAGGTATCCGGGTCGTCGGCGCCCGCCATCGCGGCCAGCTGCGCCGGCGTAAATGCCCCGCTACGCCGCATAGCCGAACAGGTGCCGAGATACAAAGTCCTGGCTTCCATCAAAATATCTCCGCACAGATTGAAACTGTTGTCGAACGTCGCCAGCTTTACGGGCACCTTGCCCATTGCGCTCGTCACGATGGGTATTCCTCTTCCGCTGCCGCACGAATAGGTGGGGCAGACGATGAGTTTTGCGCCCGTCATCGCCATGAGATCGGCGTCGTCGCGGTCGAAACACACTCCTCCCACCACGCTGCATTTTTCGTTCAGCAGACCTATTTTGTGCAAATACATTACGGGAGAAAGATGGTATTTCGCCTCAAGCACGCCTGCGTCGTAAAGGTCGTCGCCCGCGCATACTATGATTTCGGGACGGCGCTCGTAGCAATAGTCGAGACAGTTGTCCATAGCGGCGCTCTCGCAGAGCAGCGAAGATATAAAAATCTTATCCCCGGACAAATTTTTCGTCCTTAACGCGTCGACATATCCGCCTTTTGCCACTCTGTCCACCTTTCCCTTAGCGTTCGTGACCGTGTTTTCACCCAAAATCAAAGAGTTGTCGAACTTCATAGCAGTTCCGCCAGTTTTTTAATATAATCGCGGTATTTTGCCCCTATTTCTTCATTTTTTACGGCAAATTCCGTTATCGCCTGCATTGCTCCGAATTTATCGCCCATATCGTAACGTTTGCCGTCAAACTCGTAGGCGTACACGTCGGGGCACATACGGCGAAGGGCGTCCGTAAACTGAATTTCGCCGCCCAAACCCGGTTTGACGCCGCTTAAAGCATCGTAAACCGACGGACTGAGCACATATCTTCCAAGGCTGGCAAGGCGTGACGGCAGCGCACTTAGCGGCGGTTTTTCGACTATATCGTTAAGTCTGTGCAGTTTGCCGTCGCTTTGCTGCGTGTCGGCTACTCCGTATTTGACTATATCGTCGGTGTCGATGCGCTGCACGCCCACTATCGGCATGCCCGTCTCGTAATATGCCGCCGTAAGCTGTTGCATTACGGGCACTTCGGCGCATATCAGGTCGTCGCCCCAGCTAAGGCAAAACGGCTCGTCGCCGGTAAAGCTTTTGGCCCGCATGACGGCGTCGCCGCTGCCCAGCGGTTTGGGCTGATAGGCAAACGAAATTTCCGCCATGGAATATATTCTTTTAAGCCGGCTTAAATATGTAGTCTTGCCCGCCGCCTCCAGCAAATCTTCCAGTTCTTTATCCGGCGTAAAATAGCGCTGTATATCCTTTTTTTTGTCGTTGATTATTATAAGCACATCGCTTATGCCGCTGGCCGCCGCCTCTTCGACGATGTACGAAAGCACCGGAGTGTCGATGATGGGCAGCATTTCCTTGGGCAGCGTTTTGGTAATAGGCAAAAATCTCGTTCCCATGCCGCCGCACGGAATGACGGCTTTGGTAATTTTTTGCATAAAGCACCTCCCGAACAAATATTCGTTTTATTGTATTCCTCTATCGGAAAAGAAAGTTACTTTTTCTTGCCGTAAATTATGCGGTGGCATTTTTCGCAGACGCAATATCCGCGCTCTTTCAGTTCGCTTTGGGTGTTAAGCGAAAGACTGTAGCCGCACATCGAACAGTTCATGGTGTTGCCGTCCGCCACGTACACTTCGACAAACGCGGGAGGAGCCGCCTCTTTGGAAGCTTTTTCGTATGTTTCGTAATCGGCGTCGCTCATCTGCGCGCGGGCGTCCGCCAACTGTTTCTGCAGGGCGGCAATTTTCGGCTTGTAGCTCTCTTCAAGCTTTTTCATGGCGTCGCGGGCCTGATTGTATTTATTTTTGAGTTCCAACCCGCTCTTCTGCGCCGCGCTGAAATCATGCACCACGCTTTCGCCCTTTTTCTTTATGTTGCCCACAAAATCCGATATTTCGGCAAGGCGCGCTTTTATTTCGTTGAGTTTTGCCGCAGCAGCTTCGGCCTGCTCGTCGGTAATATTTTCATCCTGAAGTTTTTTTATGAGTTCGTCGGCGGAACGGACGGCTTCGTCGTAGTACTTGAGCGATTCTTCATAGCCGCCGTACACCTTGGACGCCGTGTTTTCGCTCTTTGCGACAACGGTTTTCATCTCGTTAAACTTACGCCGAGCGTCTTCCGCTATTTTGTAGTTTTCGTTGGACTGCATTTCTCTTTTCAGTTTGCGCAATTCTATATCGATAGCCTGATATTTGAGTATGCTCTCTAAGTTCATAATTAACTCCTTACAGCGCGGGATTTTTTTCGCTTTCCGCAGCCGTGAATTGAATTTTCATATTTTGTTTATCCGCCTCTGTTTGCAGCAGCTGCGCCATACGCGGAATAAAAACATGTTCGCCGGCATAATGCCCTATTTCTATTATATTAAGCCCCAACGACGCCGCCAGCAGCGCGACATGGTGCTTTACTTCTCCCGTCACATAACAATCGGCGCCGGCGTTTTTTGCCGCGTACACCAAATCGACATCGCCGCCCGCTCCCGTTACCAGCGCAACGGTGTTTACCGGAGCGTTTTTGCCGTAAATTTTGACGTATTTGTCCTCCAGCAATGCTCCCGTAAACTCGGCAAACTGCACGAGCGTCATGCTTTTTGAAAGCCTGCCCACCGCGCCGAGAGCGGCGCTGTCGTTTATTGTTACAAGCCCCTTCACGTCGTCAAGGCCCAATAGCTGAGCCAAATAGCTGTTGAGTCCGCCGTAAGTGCAGTCGGCGTTCGTATGGGCGGAAAAAACACTTATTCCCTTGCCGGCCGCTCTTAGAATTATTCTGCCGGCATACTCGTCGTCCACCACTCTTTGCAGCGATCCGAATATCAGCGGATGGTGCGAGACAATCATTTCCGCGCTTCTGCGCTCCGCCTCGTCGACGACGTCGCAGGTGCAGTCCAGGCACACCAGCACTTTTGTGACGGGGGCATAGCGGTTTCCCGTCATCAGGCCTATAAAATCGTGCATGCACACGTTTTCCGGAGGAAAGAGTTTTTCCGTAAGAACCATAACGTCGTTTACGACTGCCATTTTTTTACCTCCTGCACGAAGCGCGCTATTTTAAGATTTTTTTCCGTCTTCTTAAAGTTTTTAAGTTTATTTTCAAGATATGTGCAATATGCGGCGAGATGGCGGTTTTTCTCTTTGTAAAACACGCCCATATACGCCTCCAACTGATCCGGCTGCGGCATATACCCCGGCTCGGCGCGTATTATGTCGTAAAACTTGCCGTCTTCCTCGACTTTTACGTCGTCGGTGATTTTGTACCCGTTGCCGGCAAGATAATACCTTAGTTTATCCGTATTTTTCTGCGCGCCCAAAATGACGGCGGGACGCAGGGAAGTTGCCGACAATATCTTGATGATAAGCTCGCCCCCCATGCCGGCTATAACCGCCTGGTCGACGGAATAACCCGCTTTTTCGATGGGAGCAAAACCGTCGCCGACGAAAAATTCCGCCGGATAGTCAGCCATAACGCGGCGGGCCTTGTCAAGACTTAAGGCGCTTATGTCTGTCGCGATGATCTTTTCCGCCAGCGCGGAACGGGCGACAAACAGGGATATATAGCCGTGGTCGCAGCCTATATCGGCAAAAACCTTGCACGGACGTATAAGCGACGCTATCGTCTCCAGTCTGTTCATCAATCCATATAGTCGCGCAGGCGTTTACTGCGCTGCGGATGACGCAGTTTGCGTAAAGCCTTGGCCTCTATCTGGCGTATGCGTTCACGCGTGACGTGGAATTCCTTGCCCACCTCTTCCAGTGTGCGGGGATGTCCGTCGTCCAAGCCGTATCTGAGCCTAAGCACCATTTCCTCGCGCGGCGTAAGCGTATCCAATATCGCCATCAGCTGCTCCTTCAAAATGGTGAACGTGGCGACGTCCTGCGGAGCGGCCGCCTTATCGTCCTCGATAAAGTCGCCCAGATGGCTGTCGTCCTCTTCGCCGATAGGCGTTTCGAGACTGACGGGATCCATGGCTATGCGCTGTATTTCGCGCACTTTGTCCTCGCTCATCTGCAGTTCTTCCGACAGCTCCGAAACCGTGGGTTCGCGGCCGAGTTTCTGCACGAGCATACGATTGGCGCGTATAAGCTTGTTTATCGTCTCCACCATATGCACGGGTATGCGGATGGTGCGCGCCTGGTCGGCTATCGCGCGCGTCACGGCCTGACGAATCCACCATGTGGCGTACGTCGAAAAACGAAAGCCCTTTGTGCAGTCAAACTTCTCCACCGCCTTCATAAGACCCATGTTGCCTTCCTGAATGAGATCCAAAAACAGCATGCCGCGACCTACATACCGCTTTGCGATGGACACGACCAGACGAAGGTTTGCCTCGCTGAGACGTTTTTTTGCCTCTTCGTCTCCTTCTTTCATGCGCTTTGCCAGTTCCAGCTCTTCCTCCATGCTCAAAAGCGGCACCTTGCCTATATCTTTAAGATAGACTTTTACGGGGTCGTCGATGGACACCTCGCGCATTATCTTATCCAGGTCGTCGCGCATATATTCGGGCATATTGTTGTAAATGACAATGCCGTTGGACGCTAAAATCTTAAAGACTTCCTCCATCTGCTCGGCGCTTGCCTCACATTCGACGGCGAGACGTTCGCCCACTTCGTCGTATGTCAGACGACCCTTCTGCTTGCCGATGGAAATGAGTTTTTTGACTTCGTTGTTTATTTTTTCGCCCAGGTCGGCGGACGGTTTTACGTCGTCGCTTTTGCGTGTTTCGATATTTTTGGAGCCGAGCGCCGCGAGGATATATTCGATGTCCTCCGGGGTCACTCTTGACATTGACAACGCGTTGTTGATGTCGTCATACGTGACAAAGCCTTTGTTTTTGGCTGTGTTTTCGAGAGAAATAACTATTTCATCGAGATGTTGTGTGGTAACGTTATCCATAATTCCTCCAATGTTGAATATCACGATTTTTATTGGCCGGTTACGATTTGGCGTATTTCGTTGCTGCATCCCGGCATACGCAGCTTTCTAAGCGCCTTTATTTCGATTTGTCTTACCCTCTCGCGGGTGATGCCGAAAAGTTCGCCCACTTCTTTGAGCGTCTTGGGTTTGCCGTCGTCAAAGCCGTAGCGGCAGCGAATTATTATCTGTTCGCGCGCCTCCAGCGTCGAGAGCGCGTTCATCAGCACGTCGCGGTCGGACGAACGCATGGCTTCGCTTTCGGGCGTTTTGCCGCCCGTGTCCTCAATTAAGTCCAATATCACGGTATCGCCGTCCTCGCCCACCGCGTCGTACAGCGACAGATTGTGCTGCATTATCTTGCGGTAGAACAGTATCTTTGCCAGCGGCTCGCCCAGCTTTTCGGCAAGATATTCCGGCGTCGGCTGACTGCCGTGCTGCTGCTCGTAAAGCCTTGATTCGTTGTTCATTTTGTCTATGCAGTCTTTTACATAGTTGGGAATGTGTATTGTCCGCGCGGTATCGCTTATGGCGCGCGTCACCGTCTGGCGAATCCACCACGTGGCGTACGTCGAAAAACGATAGCCCTTTTCATAATCGAATTTCCGTGCCGCCGTCATGACGCCCAGACAGCCGTTTTGTATCAGGTCCTCGAGGTCCAGCCCCTTCCCGATATACTTTTTCGCCACCGATACCACCAGTCGTAAATTGGACATTACGAGCTTGTCGAAAGCGGCGTTGTCGCCTTCTTTGATGCGGCGGCTGAGATCCTGTTCTTCCTTGGCGGTCAACAGGGGATATTTTCCTATCGAATTGAGAAATACGCGTACGGCGTCGTCGGCGGGAATATCCTTTGAATTGTCTTCGTCCGCGTCGCCGTTTATCACCAGAATATGGTTTTTTTCCAGGAAAGCAAAGGCTTGTTCTACTTCCCGCTTGGACGCGTCGCATTCGACCACAAGCGCGCGCGACACTTCTTCCACGGTAAGCATTCCCCTCTTTTTTCCCGCTTTTATCAACTTTTCGAGCGTATCCATGATCTGCCGGTTGTCTTCTATAGTCATGCATTTCCTCCTTTCAGTTTAAGCTGCCTGAGCTGTCGGTCGATTTTCATTATCTGGTTTAACGTGTCGATGTCCTTGTCCTTTTCGTACGATAATGCCAACCGGTTTTTTTCCGCCGTGAGATAGTCAAGCTTTAATGCCGCAACGCACGAGGCGAATTTTGCGGCGTTGTCTCCTTCCATAAATTCGTAATCGGCAAGGCTAAGCGCGTCGTCCCGGTTGTCGAGCAGCGTAAACAGTGCCGACGGATTGCTTTTTTCGCCGTTTTTGACGCATTCGACGACATATTCGTAAGCTTTTTTAAGGTAATCGTCCTTAAGGTACGGATATATGTCCGCCTTTATGTCGGCGTAATCCTTATTGTTGACCAGGCTAGCCACGACAAACAGCGCGGCCTTATCGCGTTCGGCTTTTTCGCGCTCGGCGCGGCTTTCCTGCTGTTCGCGCTTTTGTTGTTCTTCCCGCTGCGACTGCGCGTCTTCCAGTCCCAGCTGTTTCATAAGCGTCTGCTTGGAATATCCGGTGTTTTTTATCACTATCCGGATATATTCTTCCTGTTCGACGGGATTGCCGAGAGCGCTTATTATTTTGAGCGCCTCTATGGCGTAGCCGGATTTGCCGTCGGGAGTGGAAAGGTCGAATTTTCCGGCGGCGTTTTCCAATTTGTATTCGGTAAGCGTAAGAGCGTTGTCTATAAGACTTTGATAGGCCTCCTTGCCGCGGCTTTTTATCAGGTCGTCGGGATCCATTCCGTCGGGCAGCACTATGACTTTTACGTTAAGGCCGGCGTCGCGCAGTATATCCAACCCGCGCAGCGTTGCCGCCTGCCCCGCCGAATCGCCGTCATAACTGATATACACGTTTCCGACGTAATTTTTTATCAGCTTGGCCTGACGGAACGTAAGCGACGTCCCCATGCTGGCGACAGCGGTATCAAACCCCGCCTTGTGCAGCATCATCACGTCCATATAACCTTCGGCTATTATAATATAATTGACATTTTCGCGCTGTTTTTTACGCTTTACAAGGTTTAATGCAAACAAAGTGGCCGATTTGTCGAATATCGGCGTGTTGGACGAGTTGCGGTATTTTACCGCTATGTGCGTCGACGGATTGAGCAGTCTTCCGCCAAACGCCACCACCTCGCCCACATGGTTGACAATGGGGATAATG
>USEG01000023.1 GCA_900553555.1 uncultured Clostridia bacterium | reverse complement strand
TTCGTATCTTTTGGACGATTTGCCGCGCGACGACGTCGAAATGTTAAACGCATACAGTAAAAACAAAATGATTGTCGACGTCTACGAGCCCGGATCGACGTTCAAAATATTTACTACTGCCACAGCTATCGAAAAGGGCGTTGTTACAAGCGCCAGTCGATTTTACTGTCCCGGTTACCGGATAGTGGACGGGCAGCGGATAAGATGCTGGCGCACCATAGGGCACGGCAGTCAAAACCTTGTGGAAGGCGTGCAAAACAGTTGCAACTGCGTCTTTATGGATCTTGCGTTAAAACTGGGTACGGACAATTTATACGACGGACTAAACAAATTCGGTTTCGGCAGTAAGACGGGTATTGACTTTTTCGGCGAAAGTTCGGGCATAATGATGAAAAGGGACGGCGTTAAAAACGTTGATCTTGCGCGCATAGGTTTCGGGCAGGCCGTTGCCGTAACGCCCGTTCAACTGGCGGCGGGCGTATGCGCAGTCGTAAACGGCGGTAAAAAGGTTACTCCGCATTTTGTTGACAGAATAGAGAGCGTTGACGGCAGGGAAATATATCGATTTACAGATATCGGGCAGCAAATTCTTAGCGCGGAAACGTCGTCGCTTATGCGGGAGCTGCTTCTCAATGTAGTCAATAACGGGGGCGGCAAAAAAGCTGCTGTCGAAGGGTATGAAATAGGCGGTAAGACAGGTACTGCGCAAAAGTACGAAAACGGAGCGATAGCATCGGGAAAGTATGTTTCGTCATTTGTTGGGTTTGCACCGGCCGACGACCCGAAATATGTAATATTGATGACGGTGGACGAACCTACTGCCGGCGCCTATTACGGCAGTATTGTAGCGGCGCCTTATGTCGGCAGAGTATTTTCCAAAATATTTTATTACGAACAGATAGAGCCAACGACTCCAATAAAAGAGGAAGAATATGTCGTAATGCCCCAGCTGGAGGGACTTTCGGTAGGCGAAGCGCTGTCGATTGCTCAAAAAACGGGTCTTTACTGCGAATGTGCCGGGGAAGGGGAGATTGTGCAGTCAACGCTGCCCATCGCCGGCGAGAAAATCAAAAAAGGAGACGTTGTCTTGCTGCGTTCGTAAGCGCGTAAAGGTCAAGATAATGTCATAAAAAGTATATTTTTGCTAACGTGTTGTTATCGCCGCGGCGATATGCTAATATACATAATATTGACACGGAGGCATAATATGCGACTGAAAGAGTTAGTGGAAAATTGTCCGGCTGCTTATAGCGAAATAGACGTAGGCAGCTTGGCGTACAAACCGGAACAATGCGAAAAAGGCGCTTTGTTTTTCTGTCTGCACGGCGAAGAAGAGGCGCATCAGGCTGTAAATAACGGCGCGGTATGCGTACTGTCCGATAAGGCGATCGACAATTGCGTCAATATTCCCGTAGCGGATATAAGACGGTCTATGTCGTTTGTAAGCGCGCGTTTTTACGGCGATCCGCAAAACAGCATGAAGTTTGTAGGCGTTACCGGTACCAACGGTAAGACCACGACGACATACATGATAGCGTCTGTTCTTTCGGCCGCCGGAAAAAAAACGGGCATAATAGGCACTCTCGGCGCGTTTGCAGGCGATAAACAGATTGCTTTCAGCGGCATGACCACGCCCGATCCTCCCGAATTGTTCCGGACTCTTGCCGTAATGCGCGACTTATCCGTCGAATATGTCGTTATGGAAGTTTCGGCGCACGCTTTGGCCTTAAAAAAGACCGACGCCGTGTTTTTCGAAGTGGCGGCGTTTACCAATCTCGGCAGCGACCATATGGACTTTTTTGTCGACAAGGATAGTTATGCCGCTGCGAAGGAAAGACTTTTTCTGCCCGAAAGAAGGCATTTTGCCGTCTTTAACGTCGACGACGCCGCAGGACGCAGATTTTATGCGCGTTACGGTAAAAACAGCGTAACATACGGATTGTACAATCCCGCCGACGTTTTTGCCATCAACGAACAATATTCGCTGGGCGGAGTGCGCTTTGTTATGAATTTATGTGACGACATAATAAAAGTAAGCTGTGCGCTTCCCGGCAAATGCAACGTATACAACGCTCTTTGCGCCGCAGCAGTTTGCAAGTCGTTGGGAGTATCAGGATCGACCGTAACGGACGGACTTAAAAAACTAAGCGGCGTGCCCGGCAGATTTAATGTTATCAGCGGGGTAAAGAACAAGATAGTAATAGATTTTGCGCACACCGCCGAGAGCCTTAAAAACGCCATCTGTTCGCTTAAACAATGTTCCGGCGAAAAGATAGTGGTGGTTTTCGGATGCGGCGGCGACAGGGACAAAACAAAACGGCCCGAGATGGGCAAAGTGGCCTCGGACAACGCCGATTTCTGTGTCGTGACTTCGGATAATCCGCGTTTCGAACAGCCGGAAAAAATCATCGACGACATATGTTCCGGCATAAAAAAGGACAACTATATCGCCATTCCCGAACGCACTCAGGCCATTAAATATGCGCTTGAATGCGCGGGGGGCAACGGAGTAGTGCTCATTGCCGGTAAAGGCGGAGAAAAATATCAGGAAATACGCGGCGTAAAATATGAGTACAGCGACGAGACGTTTATACGGTCTCTTATCGAAGAAAAGGTGATCGAATAATGGTGTGGGCTGTTGCGGCTTTTATTGCGGCGGCGCTTATCACGCTTATTATAACGCCATTGGTTATTGATGTAGCCAAAAAGCTCAAACTAAGGCAGACCGTCTTGGAATATGTGGACAACCATGCTTTAAAAAGCGGTACGCCCACAATGGGCGGTCTGGCGTTTATATTGGGAACCGCGGCGGCCTTTTTAATGTTCGCGCGCGGGGACAAAACGCTTGCCGTTATATGCCTTATTATTTTTATAGGCTACGGAGCGGTGGGTTTTTTGGATGTCTTTATCAAAGTGTGGTACAAACAGAATAAAGGACTTTCGCCGTGGCAGAAAATAATTTTTCAGGTGGCTATAGCCGTTTTAGTCGCATTGTTTGCCTATTTCAGTCCGTATGTGGGAGACAGGCAGTTTATACCCGTGACGTTTGACGAATTTTATATGGGCGTTTTTGCCGTTTTGTATTATATTGCGGTATTTTTGGCTGCAGGCAATGCCGTTAATCTTATAGACGGTCTTGACGGATTGGCGGCGGGCGTAACAAGGACATACATTTTGTGTTTTTCGGCGGTGTTGCTGCTGGCCGAAAGCATTGTCGGGGTCAGTTTTGCGTCGGCGGCGGAAGTGCGCAACGTATATGTGTTGAATATGGCGCTTGCGGGAGCATTGTTCGGTTTCGGCGTATTTAACTGCTATCCCGCCAAAATATTTATGGGCGATACGGGATCGCTGGCGCTGGGCGGAATAATTGCCGGAATCGCCATAGTTACCGGCATGACGCTTTTGCTGGTGACGTTAGGAATAATGTATGTAATAACGGCTTTATCGGTCATTATACAGGTAGCGGTGTACAAAACCGAAAAGCGCCGCGTGTTTTTAATGTCGCCGCTACATCATCATTTTGAAAGGAAAGGCATACACGAAAACCGCATAGTAAATGCTTATTGTCTGATAACCTTATTGACGGGCGTATCTATTTGCTGCCTGGTTTTGTTTACAAATTGACATTTTAATGCGTCCTTAATCATAAATTATCTTGTACGAGGTAATTTATGGGTATTCACGGCAAAAAAATATTGATAGTGGGTAAGGGCGTCAGCGGAACCGGCGCTTATAAAGCGCTGATAAAAAACGGCATAGACTGTGTTTTGGCCGAGGGCGAGCAGGCGGTGCAATTGTTGAAAACCGAAGACTTTCATTTGGTTATCGTAAGTCCTGCCGTAAGAAGCGACGGCGAAGTTTTCGATATTGCCCGGCGTAAGCGCATCGACATTATCGGAGAAATCGAACTGGGATATCTAATGTTCAACGGTAAGATTGCGGCGGTTACGGGTACAAACGGAAAGACGACTGTTTCGCAAATGTTATACCTTATGTTGTCATCGATATACAACACGGTTTTGTGCGGCAATATAGGCAAATCTTTTGCTGAGAGCGCGTCGGAGGGCGTTTACGACGCCGCCGTTGTTGAAGTTTCGAGTTTTCAATTGGAGACGATAAGGCGTTTTAAACCCGACGTTGCCGTAATAACAAACATATCGGAAGATCATCTTAACCGGCACAAAACCATGGAGCGTTATGCCGCCGTCAAAAAACGTATTGCGCAAAATCAGACGAGCGACGACACGCTTATTCTGTCTCAGGACGGAATACCGTTGCGGTTTCTTTCTGATTTTGCCCCGGAAAGCCGCGTTGTCTTTACCTGTATAAGAGGGAAAATAGACGGCGCCTACATGGACGAAGGAAAGTTTTATTATTACGACGAATTTCTTGCCGACGCTCGGCAGCTGCCGTTTACAGAAAAATATAACTATGAAAATTTTTTGCTGGCGGCCGCGGCGGCACGTTCAATGGGTGTTTCGAGCAATTTAATACGCCGATCGATAAGCGGTTTTTTGCCCGGAGCGCACAGGCTGTCGTTTATAAGAACGCTAAACGGCGTAAATTTTTATGACGATTCCAAGGGCACCAACGTAGCGGCAACCGTGGCGGCGTTAAAGGAAATGCGTGGCAGCGTCTGTCTTATTGCAGGCGGCAGCGATAAAAACAGTAGTTTCGACGCGTTGTTTTCTTCAGTTGCCGCTCCCGCGAAATTAAATCTTATAGGCCAAACCGCTCGCAAAATACGCGACACGGCATATATCAACGGATTCAGCAATGTGGAAATTTTCATTTCGCTTAAAGACGCGGTGTTAAATGCCTATAAAAGCGGCTGCGAAAACGTATTGTTTTCCCCCGCGTGCGCGAGTTTCGATATGTTTAAAAATTATGCAGAGCGCGGCGATAAATTTGTGGAAATAGTAAATGAACTTGTTTAGATTTAAGAAAAAGCACGGCGCAAAAACGCCGTTTAACGGCAAAAATCAAATTTTTGCTCGGGCAGTGTCCAAAAAATTCGATTTTGCGCTTTTTTTTGTCGTGGCAGCGCTAATGTGTTTCGGCGTTGTCATGGTGTATTCGGCCAGTTCGTATGTTTCCGAGAGTACTTACGGCGACGCATTTTATTTTACATACAAACAAATTTTCGGCGTAGTGCTGGCAATATGCGCTGTATTCGGCTTTTATTTTATAGACTATCACAAAATACTTAGCTGCAAATACGTTGTGCTCATAGCGTCTTTTGTGCTGCTTATCATGGTTTTTGTTCCCGGCATAGGCGTAGAAAATTACGGTGCACGCCGATGGATAAAGTTTCCGTTTTTTACGTTGCAGTCCAGCGAAATAGCTAAATTCGGCTTTGTTATTTTTGCTTCCGCATATATGGCGAAATATCATGAACATATGTACAAGTTCAGGTATCTGCTGCCGGTACTGGCGGCGGGCGGCGGAATGTGTTTGCTGATCATGCTGGAGCCCAATATGTCGGTTACTGTCTGTCTGGCGGCCGTTATGCTCATCGTGCTTTTTATAGGTGGAGCGAAAATAAGACATTTTATGTACATTCTTGCGCCCATGGCCTGCGCGGTACCGCTGCTCATAATTGCCGAGCCTTACCGTCTCAGTCGTCTTACGGCGTTTTTGGATCCGTGGAAAAATCCGTTGGAGGAGGGGTATCAGCTCATTCAGTCGCTGTATGCGCTGGGAAGCGGCGGATGGTTCGGCGTGGGACTTTTTAATTCACGGCAGAAGTATTTGTTTCTGCCTTTTGCGGAGAGCGACTTTATTTTCAGCGTTATAGGCGAGGAGTTGGGGCTTGCGGGCGCGATATGTGTGCTGTGCGTTTATATATTTATAATAGTTCGCATTGTCGCAATAGCGCAAAAAGCCCCCGACAGAGAAGGAAGTTATCTCGCGGGGGGAATAGCGGCTGTAATAGCCGTTCAGACTCTTATAAATGTGGCTGTAGTAACCGGCAGCATTCCGCCTACCGGGGTGCCGTTGCCGTTCGTATCCGCGGGCAGCAGTTCGCTTATAGCCTTTTGCGCCGCCATCGGCATGGTGTTAAATATCAAACGGCAAAGCGTAAGTTTGCGTTGAATTACTGTTGTTGCGTTGTCTTGGATGTGTCTTCGGGCACATTGAACTTGTTGATTTGTGCGCGAAAAGCTTTGGAGGCAAACATAACGCATGTTACGACAAGAGCAATAGCTATGTCGACAAATACAAACGAATTATACGCCAGACTGTACACGACGGGGTTTAGATCTCCCGCATACGTATAAAAAACAAACACGCCCGAAACAAGGTGGCTTAAATAGCGGAAAATGCCGTACAGCAATCCGCCCGCTATAATTTCCAGCGTCTGGTTGCCCTTAAACTTGTCGCGGAATATTCCCGCAAAACCGATAAAACCGAAAGCGATCGGATAGTCCAGGAAGAATTGCATGGGCTGATAAAACTGCGGCGACTGCATAAACTGCAAAAAGCCGTATATTATGCCGCACAATACGCCGTTGCGCGCGCCGAACATATAGGAATACAGCATGATGGGAACGCACGACGCAAGCGTTACGGAGCCGGCTTGGGGCAGTTCGAAAAATTTGACGTATGACAGAGCGAAACTGGTGGCGATACACACCGCCGCGTATGTGATGGAACGCGTCCCGGCATTTGTCTGTTTTTTACCGAAGACGGCGACAAGAATGAGCACGGCAACCAGCAGAGCGCTAAGACCGTAGTAGATGACGTTTTTGCTTGTGGCGGAACCGCCGATGGGAGAGTTGGCGGGATCATATGCTGCGTCGGTAGCCGGCAATACTATGATGAGAACTATTGAATAAACGGCTATCAAAGCAATTGCGGCCAGCAGAAACGGTTTGAAAGCTTTTGAATTGACGGCTTTAAGCACATACGCCGCAATGCCTGCAATCACGACGGCTATCACGAGCGCGGTGCTCAGCCAGAAATTTGTGTTTATTCTGCCCTTAAGAGTGTAGCGGGCCAGCGTCAACGCCATAATGCTGAAAATAATGCAAAGCGAAAAGCCTACTATTACACCTGTGGCGATGGAGGCAAACTGTTTAAGTTTGTCGGGATTCTTGATCTTGATGATAACGGCTATAGCGGCGATGATGACGACTAAGGCGATAACTGCATACAATAGATAAGATTGCAGCAGCCCTATGACAAGATCCAGTTGTTCTTCGTTTATTTCCGATAACATATAAAACTCCTTGATACCGCCTTAAAATACCAAAAGGCAGCCGCAAGGGACTGCCTTAGTTATGCAAAAATACCATAACGATTATTACGGCTTCCCTACGCAAGTACTGACTTACAGGTTCAAAGGGACGGAAAGTAACACTTTCGATCTCAGCTTTCTCATTAGAAAGCACCCCTAGCGCTATCTTTGACAGTATAAAATATTCCCGTAGAATTGTCAAGCAAAATGTTGCATTTTTTCTTTCGATATTGTATACTGTAATGGATGAAATATGTAAAACAAACATTGTATTATATGTTTAAACATTTGCCGCGGCTGATATTGCCCGTTGCGCCGGCGGCAATTCTGCTGGGATTGTTTTACAGACAGTCGAGGACGTTGATTTTTATACGCGACTACGGACAAGCTTCGTCTACCATGATTGCCGATGTTTTCGGTATGCTTTTCAGCAGCAATATCTTATATTATTTATTACTTTTGCCGGCGTTTTTTATTGTTCTCAGCTTTTCGTGCAGCTACCTGCTCACAATGGTCTACAAGCATTTCCGTACGGGAAAATTGTCGGTTAGAATGCCTTTAAGCAATGTCAACCACGGTCTTGAGGCGATAATGCCAAATATAGCTTTGATTTTTTTGATGTTGCTGGCATATAAGGCGTTGTTCGGCTGCGTGGTGTCGCTTTTATCGGAGATATTCGTAGGAGGAGGCGAGCCGGCGATAGCGCTTGTTGCCGTAGTGGCGGTGCTGGGCGTAATAACATATGCGTTTGTGATATTTTTCATGATGTATCCGGTTATAAGCGTTGCGCTTATGCTGGTGTACGGATATACTTTTATCGACGCTATCGGCGAATCTTTGAGAGTGGGCGGAAAAAAAGATTTTCTTCCGCTTGTTTTGGCTTACTGCCTGCCGTTTTTGATAAACGCGGTGGTGTCTTATGTTTTAATGATGCTTGACGCTCCCGTTGCCGTGTCCGTTATCGTCGATATAATACTGCAGCTGTTTGTCATAACATATACGGTTTTGTTTTCGGTAATATCGGTTTTTTCTCAGCAAAAGCTGGAACGAATCGACCTTAAAAAACTTTATTAGGAGGGAATTATGCCTATAAAGAATTTTCTAAAAATATTTACCTCCAAGTTTTCAATGGTATATGCAATATTGCTGTATCTTATCGTTATACTCTTGATAATAGCCAGCGTGAGCGTATTTGCCATAATTCCCGTTTACAGATTTTTGGATGAAAAAGGCGTGCTGGACATGCTGGGCGAATTGTTGACGCGGTTTGTCATAAACGGATACAGTACGGATGTTGTACAGCTGGCGTCCGAATGTTTTGCAAACATAAGAAACGCGTTATCGTATAGGACGGATTTGTTTTTTCTTTCCGTATTTTATATTGTCCTGGTTTTGGGCGTTCTGTTTAGGCTTACGGTAGGCATGCTCGAGCTGCCGCTGCTAAAAAAATTGCAAGGGGCAATGAGCGACAATGCCTCGTACGGCTTTGTGGGCCTGTTTATTTCCACTTTTGTCGATTCGCTGTTGTATTCCATAGTAAAAATTCTTGTAAAGTTTGCCGCAGATATTGCCGTTTACGCGTTGGTTTTTGTTATATCGTCGGCGCTGTTTAATACGGCCGCCGCAATTATGGTGCCGTTTGTCGGCTGTTTCATTTTGGTAATGTATTATGCGTTTAAGGGCGGGCTTACCGCTTGTTGGGGAGCCGGGATAGCTGTGGACGGAAAGAGCATTTTCGGCGCTTTGAAGTATTCGGTAAAAACATTTTTTTCCGATTTTCTCCGACTTTACGGGACGTATGTGGTGTTGTTGTTTTTACTGCTCGGAATCAACTTTTTCCTTGCGCGTTATACGTTCGGAGCCAGTATAGTGATATCTGTGCCGATAAGCTTGTTTTTGGTGTATGTCTTTAATATGACGTATTATTATACCAAGCGCGGCTATCGTTATTACGTCGGCGGAGATATAGCGGGCGGAGAGGAAGTTAAAAGATGACAAAGAAAAAGCTTGTCGCCCGCGGCGGCAGGCTTAAATTTTAAATAAAGAAAACCGAGCCAATAAGGCCCGGTCAGGCTGGTGCCGCTGGTCGGGGGCGAAC
>USEG01000022.1 GCA_900553555.1 uncultured Clostridia bacterium | reverse complement strand
CACGGATATGGACAGAAGGCTGAAAGGTTTCGCCTCGCCCGACGCGGTGATAACTTTTCCCGAAAGCCGCACCAGCTCGCCCGTGCGGATAGAACGCGACAGCCGCTGCCGCTCGATATCCGCCGACAATCTGTATCCGGCGGGAGAGGGAGCGGGTTATTCGGGCGGAATAACATCGTCCGCCGCCGACGGATTGCGCGTCGCCGGCGCTATAGACGAACGGCTGCTTAACGGCGAAGACTGACGGCTTTTATAGGCCGCGGCCGCAACGTTTAGCCGCGGTTTTCCTGACGTCTCGGCGAAAACAGATTATACTTAATGCTCCATAATATTTATCATAAAAACTTGCCGGGAGCGCAAAATCTTATCCGCGGCAAAGAAAGGAGGTAATAAAATGAAAAGAGTTTTGGTTTTGGGCGGCACGGGCGCAATGGGGGTATATCTTGTGCCCAAGCTCGCCGGCATGGGGTACAAAGTGGACGTCGCCGCGACGGACAAACGGCAAGACGAGGAAAACATTCATTATATGCAATGCGACGCCAAGGACCCGAAAGTTTTGTCCGCGCTCTTGGACGGCGGATACGACTGTATTGCGGACTTTCTCATTTGGAACGGAGAAGAATTCAAGAAAGTATACGAAAACTTTCTTAAAGCCACACAGCAGTACGTTTATCTTTCCTCTTACCGCATATATGCCGGCGGCGACGCGCCGATAACCGAACAGTCGCCGCGTTTGTTGGATGTTTCGCAAGACGCGGCATTTCTTTCGCATAAAAATTATGAATATTCGCTTTATAAAGCGATGGGGGAAGATTTGCTCCGTTCGTCTCCATATATCAATTATACGATATTAAGACCTGCCATCACTTACTCGCACTATCGCTTTCAGCTTGTCACGCTGGAGGCCAACGTGGTGGTGGACAGGGCGAAAAAAGGATTGCCGGTATATCTGCCCGAAGAGGCGGCGGAAGTTGACGGAACCATGAGCTGGGCGGGAGACGTGGCGGAAATGATCGCACGCCTGATATTCAACGAAAAAGCTCTCGGTCAAACTTATACCGTTTCGACCTCGGAGTACCGCAAATGGAAGGAAATCGCCGGCTATTACGAACAGCTCATCGGCCTTAAAGCCGTTTGGGTGGACAAGGAAAGCTATCTTAACATGATAAATCCCGACGCCGCGATGCAGTGGGGAGCCAGATATCAGCTGGACTATGACAGATTGTTCAACCGCCGCGTCGACAATTCCAAAGTGCTGCGCGATACCGGCATGCGGCAAAGCGACCTTAAAAAGCTGTACGACGGCCTTAAATACGAACTGTCGCGCCTGCCCGGAAATTACGTCTGGCACGGCGGAGAGAAAATAGGCGCCGCCATGGACGCGTTTGCGCAAAAAAAGAGCGCGCAATAAAAAAGGGCGTATAGTTATTAAGACGTACGCCGCTTTATAAACTTGACGGAAAAAAGTTATTTGTTTGTCTTTAGCGCCTCTTTGGGACTGACGCCGTAAATTTTGCCGAAGTATCGGTAAAAGGTGGACAAGCTGTCAAAGCCGCAGTCAAAGGCAAGTTCGGCAATGTTGACCTTATCGAGCTTTTTGGCTTTGTTCATCATCTGCTGCAGGCGCACTATATTGATATAATTGTTGATGTTTTCGCCTATAAAGCGATTGAACAGCTTGGAAAAATAGTACTTGTTGTATCCGAACGCCGCAGAAAGAGTCTCGAGCGACAGTGGCTTATAATAGTTTTCGTCGATATAGTCGAGTATTTTTTCCAGCAGTTCGACATTGGTGTTTTTTTCGATGGGAACGCTCTTATAGTGGGCTATAAGCTCGCCCATGATGATGTTCATAAACCCCTTTTTTATAAGCGCCGACTTGCCGGAAAAATTGTCGTATAAGTCCAAAATATACGGCAGCAGCTTTGTGTTGAAGCGCTTGTCGTCCAGGAGCGGCGGAAGAGTGTTTTTGCCCAGCGTTTTTTCGAAGTCGTTGTATATGTTGGGCGGTATCATAAAGACGAATTTGTGGTAGTTTTCTATTACGTCGTAGGAGTGGGAGTAGTATTTTTGTATAAAGATAAAATCTCCCCCGCCGGCGTGCAGGTCTTCTTTGCCGACGACGCAGTCAATTATGCCGTCGATGACGTATATAAGCTCATAGCACCGGTGGAAATGCATGGATACGACGGAATTGTGCGCCGTGTGCAAACCCAAGTCGCTGCGTTTGTCGTTTAAATGTTCGTGAATTATGTTCTGCATGACTGTGCTCCTACGAAAAAAAACAATATTTGGGAACTTTCGCTCAATATATGGTAGGAAATAAGCAATTTTTAGTGTTATTATATCATTAAAGCAAACAAAAGTCAATGCCTGAAAGGAGAAAACGAAAAATATATGAAAATTGCTATAATCGGGTTTGGAGGAATGGGGAATAATCACCGGAAGTATATCATTCCGCGTCTAAACGACAGCGATTATCCCGAAAAGCTGGACATTGCCGGCATATACGACATCAGCGAGGAAAGAAAGGAATTTGCCGCTCAGCTGGGACTGCATAACTTCAACAGCGCCGAAGAGATTTTTGCCGATGAAAGCATAAAAATCGTGCTCATCGCGACGCCCAACGACTTGCACAAGCCGTACGTTCTCGAAGCTCTGTCCCGCGGCAAGAACGTCATTGTCGAAAAGCCCATGGGGCTGGACACGGACGAAGTAAACGAAATGTACGCCGCCGCTAAAAAATACGGAAAAGTATTCGAAGTGCATCAAAACCGCCGTTGGGACGACGATTTTCTGACGGTCAAAAATATGTACGACAAAAAACTTTTGGGAGAAACGTATCTCATCGAAAGCAGGGTAATGGGTTCCAACGGAATTCCCGGCGCATGGCGCAAAAATCCCGAACAGGGCGGGGGAATGATGTTGGACTGGGGCGTGCATCTCATCGACCAGATGCTGCTTATGATAGACGACAAAGTAAAAAGCGTGGAGTGCGACTATTCGTACCAGGCGGGCGAAAAGGTGGACGACGGCTTTGATTTGTTGGTGAAATTCAAGGGCGGCATGCGCTATCGCATAGTCGTCGACACCAACACCTTTATCGAACTGCCGCGTTGGCAGGTGTACGGAAAGGACGGCACGGGGACGATAACCAACTGGCGCCGCGACAACGTCGAAGGCAAAATGGTGCGCGTTACGCAGCGTTACGACGACAAGCTGGAGGGCGTAAACGCCGGCAACGGTTTTACAAAGACCATGGCCGCCCGCCGCGCCGAAACCGAGCAGGAGCTGCCGCTGGAAATAGTGCGCGGGGACAAAAACGCGTTTTACCGCAACTTCATGGACGCCGTAATATCCAACAAGCCCACGCTTGTCACGCAGCAGCAGGAACTGCGCGTATACGCCGTCATGGAGGCGGCAAAAAAGAGCTCGGACGAAAACCGAGTCATCGAGCTGGACATATAACAGTAAATCGCCCATAAGGGAGAAAATTCGTAAAAGGAGAAATAAGTATGCAATTAAGTGTAGTAAACGGAGTTTTCGGCGGGATGACGCTGGACGAAAGTCTGAAGTATCTTGCCGACCGAGGAGTGCATCAGTTGGAATTGGGCGTAGGCGGCTATCCGGGAACGGTACACGCCGATGCAAAAGTGCTGATTCATGACGAAGTGGCGCGCAAGACGCTGATGGATACTTTTAAAAAGTATGATTCCACCATTTCGGCGATAGCGGTGCACGGCAACTGCGTCCACCCCAACAAGACCATTGCCGCCAAATTCGAAGAAGATTTCGAAGCGGCCTGCGTTTTGGCGGGTCAGATAGGAATAAAACGCCTCGTCACGTTTTCGGGATGCCCGGGCGGCGATCCCAAGTCGCAGCAGCCCAACTGGGTTACTTGCGCGTGGCCGCCGGAATATCAGGACATTCTGGAATACCAGTGGAAGAAAGTGCTTATTCCCTACTGGAAGAAAGCCGTAAAGTTTGCCGCCGCCAACGGAGTGGAAAAAATAGCGCTGGAAATGCATCCGGGCTTTTGCGTTTACAATCCCGAGACGCTGCTTAAACTGCGCGCCGCCGTGGGTCCTATGATAGGCGCCAACGTCGATCCTTCGCACCTTATCTGGCAGGGAATGGACATAGTGGACGTCATATATTATCTGGGCGACGCAATCTATTATTTCCACGCCAAGGATACCGAGATGAACATGTCCAACGTGCGCAAAAACGGCGTTTTGGACACCAAACATTACAGCGACATCGCGCATCGTTCGTGGGTGTTCAGAACCATGGGATACGGCACCGACAACTGGCGCAAAATTTTGTCCGCGCTCAAAGTCGTGGGATACGACGACAGCATCTCCATCGAGCACGAAGACGGCCTTATGACGGCTATGGAAGGACTTGACAAGGCAATCGAATATTTGCAGGGTATTATCATCAAGGGCGGAAAAGCCGAAATGTGGTGGGCTTGACGCGCTTTACGGATAAACAATCAATTAAAGGAGAAAATTATGAAATTAGGAGTTCAGTTGTATTCGCTCCGCAATCAGATAAAAGAACTCGGAGTGGAAGAAGTGTTGAAAATGGTGGCGAAAGCGGGTTATTCCTGCGTGGAATTCGCCGGCTTTTACGGACTTACGCCCAAGGAAATGAAGGCGCTGCTCGACAAATATCATCTGGAAGGAATCTCCGCCCATATCAAGATAGACGAGATAATTCCGCAGCTCGATTACATCGACGAAATCGGCATAAAGTCGGTTTATATTCCGTGGATGAGCGGCGACGACCTCAAAAACAACATGGACGCGCTCGTCGAGCAAATCAAAACAGTAAAAAAAGAGCTTGATAAGCGCGGCGTCGTGTTCGGATATCACAATCACGACCAGGAATACAAAAACGGCGAGGACCTTGTAAAACAGCTGCTTGACAAAACCGAGGGCTTTTACAGCGAAATCGATACGTACTGGGTGAAGATGGCAGGCCTTGACCCCGTCGAAAAGATGAAGGAATACGGCGACAGACTCAAATGCCTGCATATTAAGGAGCTTAAAACCGTAGGCGTAAAAACCGATCCCAACCCCGTTGTGGGAGAAGGTTGCGTCGGATTTAAGGAAATTTTTGATTTGGGCAACAAAATGGGGATTCAGCTTGCCATTCTCGAAGTGGAAGGTTTTCCCTGTGAGCCCGCCGAATATTTAAAAAGGAGTTATGAAAACATGAAAAAACTGTCCAATAAGATTTTGCGCCTCGGCATCATAGGCTGCGGCGGAATAGCCAACGGCAAACATATGCCCGCCGAAAAGAGAAATCCCCGCGCCGAAATGGTGGCTTTTTGCGACATTATCCCCGAAAGAGCGCAAAAGGCAAAGGAAGAATACGGCACGGAAGACAGCGCCGTTTACACCGATTACAAAGAACTGCTTAAAGACGAGACCATAGACGCCGTTTTGGTGCTCACTCACAACAAGGAGCACTGCCGCATCACCGTCGACGCGCTCAACGCCGGCAAGCACGTACTGTGCGAAAAGCCCATGGCGACGACGTACGAAGAGGCTGTCAAGATGATCGAGGCGGCAAAGAAGAACAACAAAGTGCTTACCATCGGATATCAGAACAGATGGCGTCCCGACAGCATGTACATGAAACAGATGGCCAAGGACGGCGAATTCGGCGAGGTTTACTATGCCGAGGCGATAGCCATACGCAGAAGAGCCGTTCCCACATGGGGCGTATTCATCGACGAAGAAAAGCAGGGCGGCGGTCCGCTTATCGACATAGGAACTCACGCGCTGGATCTTACGCTGCACATGATGGACAACTACGAGCCCGCATACTGCGTCGGCAAGACCTTCCACAAGCTCAACAAAAACACCGAAACGGGCAATGCCTGGGGCGACTGGGACGTCGATCGTTTTACCGCCGAAGATTCGGCTTTCGGTTTCATCGTCATGAAAAACGGCGCCGTTATCTATCTTAAGAGCAGCTGGGCGCTAAATATGGCGGATCCGAGGGAGGCTATCACCACCATTTGCGGCGACAAAGCCGGAGCGGATATGCTGGACGGCCTGCGCATAAACGGCGTCAAAAACGGCAGACAGTACATCATGAAACCCAATTTCTCGACGGGCGGAGTGGCGTTCTTTGACGGAGCCGGCGGAAAAGAACCCGCGGATTACGAGGCGGCCAACTTCTCGGCGGCTATTCTCGACGGACAGGAGCTCAACGTCAAACCCGAACAGGCGGCTGTGGTAACGAGAATTCTGGAAGGCATTTATAAGTCGCAGCAGACGGGAAAACCGTATTATTTTGACTAAGACTCTTTTTCGGAGGTTGATATGAAAGTTACCGTTGTATGTGAATACAATGCCAGCATGTCCTCGCCGGAAGGCGTGGCGGCGTATCCCGAAGGGCTGTCGGTATGCCTTAAAGAAATGTTCGGTTCGTTCGGATACGAAACGACGCTTATTACTTACGATGACAAACGTCATGCCGAAGAACTCACCTTGGACCTTCTCCAAAATACCGACGTTTTGGTGTGGTGGGGACATTGGTACCACAACTCCATCCCCGACGAAACGGCGGCAATGGTGGTCGATCAGGTAAACAAGGGCATGGGCTTTATCGTATTGCATTCGGGGCACCACAGCAAGCCCTTTAAACGCCTTATGGGCACGAGCTGCAATCTTATATGGCGCGAAAACAACGAAAAAGAACGTATGTGGGTGGTGGACTGCACGCATCCCATCGCAAAGGGAATGTTCCCGTACGTCGAAATCGAGCACGAAGAAACCTACGGCGAGAGTTTTGAGGTTCCCACACCCGACGAACTTGTCTTTATCAGCTGGTTTACGGGCGGCGAAGTAATGCGCAGCGGCTGCGTATGGCGCCGCGGCAGAGGCAAAGTCTTTTATTTGCGCTGCGGGCATGAAACCAATCCCACCTACCACCTTGAGCAGGTGCGCGCCATTTTGCACAACGCCGCCGAGTACGTAAAGCCGACGGTGAGAATAAGCGAGTACGCGCCTGATCACAGACCCGTCGCACCCGAAGCTAAAAAGTAAAAAATTCGGCATAAAAATACGCATTTTCCTTGGCGGGAATGCGTATTTTGTCGTATTTGCGTTTTTAAATAAGGAGAACTATGAAAAAATCCGTTACGTCATATTGTTTTGACCGCAAACTTAAATCGGGCGAGCTGGACTTGCGCCAATGCGTTCTCTGCGCCGCCGAAACGGGCTTTGACGCCATCGAATTTACCGACTTTATGCCGCCGGAAGGATATTCCGAACGGGAATACGCCGCGGTTTTGCGCGAAGAGGCCGATAAAAACCATATCGAAATATCCGCCTTTTCCGTGGGAGCGGAATTGCTGCGCTCCGACGGCACGGTGTCGCGAGACGCCGTAGAGCGCGTAAAGAGCAAAGTGGACGTTGCGGCTGCGTTGGGCTGCCGAGTAATGCGCCACGACGTTACAAGAGGTTTTGCGCCCCGCGGCAACGGAATGAAGGGCTTTTTTTCGGTAAAGGACCGGCTGGCCGGCGCGTGCCGGGAGATTACGCTTTACGCCGCCGAAAAAGGCGTCAGGACGTGCGTCGAAAACCACGGCTTCTTCTGTCAGGACTCTGACCGCGTCGAAAGTCTCGTAAACGCGGTGGGAAACGACAATTTCGGCGTTTTGCTGGACGTGGGGAATTTTCTTTGCGTCGACGAAGACCCCGTTTGCGCGTCGGGCAGGCTGGCGCCTTACGCCTTTAACGTCCATATCAAAGATTTTATCGTCAAAGACCGCCCCGACGTGCCGCCGGACGACGCTTTCTTTATGTCGCGCGGTGGAAAATATCTTCTCGGAACGGTACCGGGACACGGCAGCGTTCCCGTTGCCGCCTGCGTGCGCGCGCTTAAAAGAGCGGGTTACGACGGCTATCTTACGCTGGAATTCGAAGGCAGAGAAGAGCTTTTTTATGCGCTTGAAAGCGGCTTAAAATACATCGAAAACGTCATAAAACAACAGTAAGACTCAATAAGGAGAAAAATGATGGACACGATTGTCATAGGCAACAGGACGTTTTGCGTCGAAGGCGGCGCGACGGACGTAAATATAGCCTTAAAGGAAATAGATGAACGCATGGAGATTTACGAGATAGCGGTAAATTTCGACAGCCCGCGCATACCCGAAAAGATAAAGATAACCACGCGCGACGCGGGCGTAGACGTGTATTCGACTTTTGACGCGGCGCACAAGTTCAGGAACATTTCCTTCGGCGGCGCGGGAAAGTTTGTCAGCCGGCTGGCTTCATGGGCGCCCTTTGCGCAAACGCTGTCGAAAACGGGCAAAAACTGCGCCTTATATGCTTTGGACGACATCATGACGCCCATAGCCGTATCGGTAAAAATAGACCTTGACACGCTGTTTGTCGAGAGCGAAACGGTGCTCTTTGACGCTGTCACCAACCCCGTAAAGAGCTATTGCGTGCAAATGCGTATCGACCGCCGCCGTATAGATTTTGACGCCGCCGTCGCCGATTTGTACGACTGGTACGAACAAAAGGGATTAAGGCCGCTGCCCGCACCGCGGAAGGCATTTGTTCCCATGTACTCGACGTGGTATTCGTATCTTCAGAATATCACCGCCGAAGACGTCGTGCGCGAATGCCGCGAGGCGGTAAAATTCGGCATGAAGGCCGTAATTATCGACGACGGATGGCAGACCGACGACGCGAGCGTTTTGTACGGATATACCGGCGATTGGCAGCCGTCGCGCAAAAAATTCCCCGACATGAAGGGGTTGACAGACCTTCTTCACGAAATGGGAATGGCTGTGATACTTTGGTTTTCGGTGCCGTTTGTGGGATATTATTCGCGCAATTACGAGCGGTTTAAGGGAAAATATCTGCGTAATAACGACGATATAAACTGCTCGACGCTGGACCCGCGTTTTAAAGAAGTGCGCGATTTTCTTGTCGGAACGTACGTCGACGCCGTAAAAAACTGGCATCTCGACGGGCTTAAGCTGGACTTTATTGACAGGTTTTACTCCAACGGCGTCACCTCGCCGGGCATGGACTGCGCATCGGTGGAAGAGGCGACGCGCAGATTGCTGGAAGAAATAACCGGCGCGCTTAAAAGCGTCAAAAACGACATTCTCATCGAATTCCGTCAGCCCTATATGGGGCCGGTGATAACTTCGTACGGCAACATGATACGCGTGTGGGACTGTCCGCTCGATCCGCTAAGCAACCGCGTAGGAACGCTGGGATTGCGTCTTATGTGCCGGCATAGCGCGGTACATTCCGATATGATAAGCTGGACAAAAGAAGACTCGCCCGAAAACGTCGCGGCGGCGCTTATAAGCGCGTTGTTTGCTGTGCCGCAGATATCGGTGCGCTTTAAAGACGTGCAAAGCGAACAGGCGGCGGCGCTGGACAA
>USEG01000021.1 GCA_900553555.1 uncultured Clostridia bacterium | reverse complement strand
CTCTTCGCTTTTGGCAAGCGGCGAACGATAAACGTTTTCGAACATCCACTCGCGCAAACCCGCTATGTCCTCCTTCGTTCTGTCGGACGGCGAAACGAAATCTTTGCCGAAACTGTTGTCGACAACGTCCATGATCATCGAATTTATACGTTTGCTGTGGTATTCGCCGAAAACTTGCCTGTATCTGTCGGGAATGTCCTCGTTTTTTATTACGCCGGCGCGCACCGCGTCGTCAATGTCATGGTTTATGTATGCAATGCGGTCGCTCCACGCCACGACGTGGCCTTCCAGCGTCTTCGCGTTGCCGCGGCTGGTGTGGTTGAGTATTCCGTCGCGCACTTCAAAAGTAAGATTCATGCCCTTGCCGTCGTATTCGAGATAATCTACCATGCGCAGCGACTGCTCGTTGTGCGCAAAATGCGTAAACTGCGAAAGCGCCCTCTCTCCCGCATGGCCGTAGGGCGTATGTCCCAAATCGTGCGCAAGACTTATTGCCTCCGTCAGGTCCTCGTTAAGCCTTAGAGCCCTTGCGATGGAACGGGCTATCTGACTCACTTCAAGAGTATGCGTCAGACGCGTGCGATAATGATCGCCTTCCGGTGAAAGAAAAACCTGCGTCTTGTGTTTTAGTCGTCTGAATGCCTTGCAGTGTATTATTCTGTCCCGGTCGCGCTGATATTCCGTGCGCATCGGGCTGGGAGCAATGGGCGTTTTTCTCCCGGCGGTATCCTTGGATTTTGCCGCGTAAGGCGACAAAAATTCGTCTTCGATACGATAAATAACGCTTACATAATCTCTCAAAAACCGCGCTGCCTCCGTTGTTCTATGACAAAATCAGGGCGAAATTCGTCCTTCGCAATAAATAATATCCCGATATATCCGAAAATGCAAGCATTTATTGCCGTTTTTGTGAAAATTTTTGTAAATTTTCGTCTGTTTTAACAAAAATTACGCTTTTTGTCCGTTTTTATTCCGCTTTGACGGCAGCAAAGGCTGCCGCATAAAAAAGCAAAGGAAAACACAACCGTAGGCTGCGTCTTCCCGCAGGAAAATTCCAGGATGTTCAATCGGCGTTTTCCGAATCGATTACTTCGGCGTCCACCACGCAGGCGTCTTTCTTGCCCTTTTGTCCGAACATTTTGTAGTTTAATATAAAAACCACCACGCCGAACACGCCGTCCAACACAAGCGCTATGCCCATGACAATAGCCAGATAATTCAGCCCCTTAAAGGGATTGATGACGAGCAGAATGCCCATGACGAAAGTGACTATCGCATATATAAGGTCGACGATCCACGACTTATCCTTGCCGGTTCTCGATATCAGCGCGTCCTGCATGCCGAAAACGGCCTTTAATATCATGAAAGCGCCCAAAAGCACCGCCATAAGCGACGTTATGCTGCGGGCAAACGCCGTCAAAAGCGCTCCCGCAACAATGAGCAGAATGTCGCAGTGCATACCCACAAGCAATTCGTCGCGGACAATATGGTATATGACGTTGTATATGCCTATCACCAACAGACCTATGCCCAGTATGCGGCAGATTATTTCCGGCGCGGCGGCGCGGAATATGAGCATCACAACGCCGATGGCTACATACAAAAGCGACGTAAAACATTGACGCCCAAGCGTCTCGGATACGCCGTTTTTCGAATTCTTTTTCAAGTCGCACCTCCTGCAACACCCGTAAAACGCCGTTTTGCGATAAATACCGTCAGATAGTGTACTTGTCGTATTTTACCGCGGCTTCCACTTCTTTGAGCTTTTGCTCGTAACCCTTTCTTCCCAGCATGGCGAAGGTGGCTTTTTTGCCCTCTTCGACGCCGGGCTGATTAAACGTATCTATATTGAGCATCGCGCCGGCAAAAGCCGTTTCGTACATAAAGTACATAAGCAATTCGCCTATCGTTTCGGCGTTGACTTCCGGCAGATAGATGGTAAAGTTGCATCTCTTTGCCTTGCGCAGCGCATATTCGGTGGCTTTGCGTTCGCAATTGATGAGCTCGTTCATCGTGTGACCCTTTAAAAAGTCGCAGGCGTCCACGTCCTTGTCGTCGGCGATGACCTGAGTGCTGCGGAATTTGTCCACCCCTATAAACGTAACCACCTTGTCAAACGGACCTTCCGTGTAAAGCTGAACCTGGCTGTGCTGATCCGTAACGCCCAGCGATTTCGCAGGCGTCTGGCCGGCGTTTACTGTCTTGCCGTCCAAATCTACCGCCTTGCCCAGCGATTCCGCCCATATCTGGCAGTAAAAGTCCGCCATATATTTGAGACTGTCGGCGTAAGGCATAAGCACGCTGACATTCTTTCCGCGCTGCATTTCCTCGTACTGCATGAACGCGCTTATAAGAGCGGGATTTTTTCTTACGTCGGCAACGGCCGCGGCATCGCTCATCTGAGCGGCGCCTTTCAGCATGGCCTTTATATCGATGCCCATTACGGCAAACGGCACAAGACCCACCGGGCACAGCACCGAAAATCTTCCGCCCACGCCCGGCTGCACGGCATAAAGCTTAAAGCCTTCTTCCTTTGCCAAATTGTAAAGAGTGCCTTTGCCGTCGGTAGTGGTGACCACGATACGGTTTTTCGCCTCGTCTTTACCCAGCGCCTTTTTGAGAAGATCGTATACTATCAAAAACTGGCTGAGCGTTTCGCTGGTTTCTCCGCTCTTGGTGATGACGTTGAAGTATGTAGTCTTGATGTCGATGACGTCCAGAAGAGCCGCCATTCTTTCGGGGTCGACGTTATCCTCGACATAGAATTTGGGGGCGTTGCGCTTTTCACGCGGGAGTTCGTTGTGATGCAGGTGCATAAGAGCCTGCAAAACGGCGATGGGACCCAGCGCGCTGCCGCCTATTCCGAACACCACGAAACTCTCGGCTTTGCGGCGTATGCCGTCGCAGTAAGATATCATTTCGTCCAGATAGTCGTTGCCGACATAGGGCAGATCGCACCATTCCTGCCAGCCTTTTCCGCGTCCGTCCATAACCGTCTTGTACGCCTTTTCGATAAAGGCGGCGTTTTCGGCAAACACCGATTCGTCCAGTCCTTCGCTGCCAACGGCCTCGGACATCATGTTGTTGTAATCGAGTCTTAAATTCATAATAACACTCCTTAAAATATATCTTTTACCGTAATGAAAGAGCCGACTTATGCCGGCCCTTTCCATCGGCTGTGTTTTATCTTATGCCTTCAATCAGGCCGTAGTCGCCGTCATGACGCGTGTAGAGCACGCTTACGTTGCCGCTTGCTCTGTTTAGGAACACATAAAAATCGTGTCCCACCAGTTCCATTTCTTCTATGGCGTCCTCCACCGTCATGGGAGTAAGTTCGAACGCCTTGCTGCGCACCACTTTTTTCTCCGGCTCGGCCGTCTTGACTTCATCCGTCGCAATATCTTTAAGCTTGAACTTCTTGTCTTTTATTTTGGCGTGATGCTTTATTATCTGTTTTTCGAGTTTGGGCAGCGCGAGATCGATGAGTTCGTACATGTTTTTGCCGTAAACTTCCGCGCGCAAAACGCCCCCCGGCACCGAGATGGTAAGCTCCATTGTCTGCACCTTGTTGGCCTCTTTAAGGACTATCTTAACCGCCGTATCCTCGTCGAAAAACTTGTCCAGCCTGTCCACCTTTTTGGTGATGACGTCCTTGAGTTTGTCGCTTGCTTCATAGTTTCTGCACAAAAAATCGATTTTCATAGAAGTAAACCCCCTGTCTTAAATTTTTTTGTGTTGATAAACGGGCAGAAAGTACTTCTACCCGTCTATATTATACCACAAACGGAAATTTATGTCAATAGCCGTGACGAAAAAGGCAAACGAATTTTATGCCGCAAGCTCGTGGGCGCACGCAAAAGCGCTTCTGCGGCCGCGGAATTTATTTTATCCCGCCGTAAAAGCGCTTACAGCTAAAACTAAGGCGTTTGCCCTTCGCAAAATAACCTATTTATCTTTATGTGCCGACATTTTTTCAGAAGTCGGTAACGACGCTTATTTCGCCGAAAAGAATATCCGTCTGCGACTGCGGAACAGCGTTATAGACCACAATAACACGTTTATAATTCGATCCGTTCTTTTTTAAGGTTATGATGACCCGCGCCTTATCCGCGCCCTCTTCCGGCAAAAGCGCCGCCCATTGCCCGCGTTTCAGCGTCAAAACCGACGTTTCTTCACCGCTTACGGTCATACGCGCTCCGGCGAGTTCGGCAAGCTGCAGAGAAGCGTTTTCCGCTCTTATTTCATACTCGACGCTATCATCTTCATAATCCATGTACAGATAACTTGATTTTTCATCGCGGCGCAGTTCGATCATGGGCTTAGTGTAACAATACTCAAAAAACATGCTTTCAAGATAACGTTCGTCGGGCTGCGACTCAAATAGCGCCGAATCCGTTACGGTAATGGTGTTGTCAAACCTGTTGTCCGCCGTCATAAGCGCATAGCCGATTATTGCGCCGTCCCGTTTCGCCACCGCCATAAAATGTACGCTTTGCGTTGTATAATCTTCAATGCCGGCTACTCCGATCCATTTGACCTTTTCTCCGCAGGCTACGTCTTTAATTGTGTAAAAGGGCTCCGCCGATTGCTCGGCGTATAAAACTTTGCAATCGGAATAAAAATCGTACGTCACGTCTTCGCCGCCGTAAACGCCCATAATAAAGGTCGAACCGATCTCCTGAGGATCATAATCGTTGAGTTCGCGTCCCCCCGCGACAACTATATTTCCCAGGCGCGTCGTTTTGTAATCTACCGTATAGGCGTAAAGACGCACTTTTAGCAGCTCCGTAAGCCCCTCGTTGTAATAGCGGTCGAAACTGAGCTTTCCGGTAATCTCCAAAAAAACTTCCGCGTATAAGTCTTCCTTGCCGGGAGCAGGCGTCATAGACTCGCGCACTGCCTCAAACCTGTCCTGCCACTGCTGGGCAAACATAGCGTACTCCTTGTGTATAATCGTCCGCGCGTCATGCAAAAATTCGTCGTATACGGCTTTTACGGCCTCGTCGTCCGCGGCTTCTTCCAGCTTTTCGACTGCCGTCGTTCTCAACTCGTCCAGTTTGCTCTCGTCGCGCAGCTTAAAGCCGGCAAATTCGGGTTCGATTTCATCCGTGCTTGCCGATTGGATAAACTCCAGATACTGCGCCTTATAATCTACCTTCTCATCCTGTTTTTCGTTGCCGTTCTGCCCGTTGCAAGCCGCCGCGAATAAAACCAGTACAAAAGCAAGTATTACGGCAAAAACAGCCATGTTTTTTTTTCTCATTTTATTATCCTCCTTTTTTGAATTTAAATTCATTATGCTCCGGCTTACAACTTGAAAATAAAGTTATCGTCACCTCCCTTTTTAATTTAATTGTGCTTTTTGATAAACATATTATACCACAAGTTTCTTGATTATGCAATAGGAATTTAAAATATTTTTCTTTATTAAGCAATATAAATTTTCTCGACAAAATCATGCTTTTGCATAAAAAAACCGCCGCAGGTTTTTCCTTGCGACGGTTTTTAACTTATTTACGGCAAACAAAGCCTTGTACGACTGTTTTATTACATGCCGCGGCGGCCGTTGACGGTGATGGCTTCTCCGTCATAATCGACGTTGACGGTGCTGTTGTCGGTGATGGTGCCGTCGATAATGCCCTCGGCAATGTTGTCTTCTATCTTCTGCTCGATGACTCTGCGCAAAGGACGCGCGCCGTACTCTATGTCGTAGCCTTCTTTGACGATATAGTCCATGGCGGCGTCGCTGACGTTGAGTTTGATATTGCGCTCCGACAGCGTCTTTTCGAATTTGCGTATGAGAATACCGGCAATCTGTTTGATCTCGTCGGTTTTGAGCGAGTGGAAGAAACAGATGACGTCTATACGGTTGAGGAATTCGGGTTTGAAATGACGTTTGAGCGCCGCTCCCAGCACTTCGTCGGTATCTTTGTCGATAGCGGCGGCGTTGGCGTCTCCGAATCCCAGCGACTGGCGGTTGGTTTTGAGTTCCGCGACGCCCACGTTACTGGTCATGATAATGATGGTGTTCTTAAAGTCCACCGTCCTGCCCTGACCGTCGGTAAGACGTCCGTCGTCGAGTATCTGCAGCATGATATTATAAACGTCGGGATGAGCTTTTTCGATTTCGTCGAACAATACCACCGAATAGGGTTTGCGGCGCACTTGTTCGGTGAGCTGTCCGCCGTCGTCGAATCCCACGTATCCCGGAGGAGCGCCGATGAGTTTGGACACCGAATGAGCCTCCATGTACTCCGACATATCGAGACGTATAATGGCGTTCTCGTCGTCGAACATGGCTTCGCTCAGCGCCTTCGTCAGCTCGGTCTTGCCTACGCCCGTGGGGCCGAGGAACAGGAACGAACCGATAGGTCTCGACGGATCTTTAAGGCCGGCACGCGCACGCCTTATCGCCTTGGATACGCTGCGCACCGCTTCGTCCTGGCCTATGACGCGCTTGTGCAGAATGGATTCGAGGTTCATCAGTCTCTCGGCTTCCGTCTCGTTGAGCTTGCTTACGGGGATTTTGGTCCACTTGGACACTATTTCGGCTATGTCGTCGGCGCTTATGGAACGCACCTGCTGCTCGTTGGCTTTTGCCCAATTGACCTTGTCGTCGGACATACGCGCGGTAAGTTCGTCGCGTTCGCGTTTCAGCTGGGCGGCCTTTTCGAAGTCCTGCGCCTTGATGGCGGCGGCAAGCATGCCCTTTATGTTTTCGAGATTTTCCTGCTGCTTTTTAAAGCTGTCCGGCACGGTGGTGCTCGAAACCTTTACGCGCGACATCGCCTCGTCGATAAGGTCGATGGCTTTGTCGGGCAGGAATCTGTCGGTAATATATCTGTCCGAAAGTTTTGCGGCGGCAACGATGGCGTCGTCGGATATTTTGACCTTGTGGAACGCCTCGTAATTGTCTTTGAGGCCCTTTAATATCTCTATCGTCTCGTCTACCGACGGCGGTGCTACCATAATAGGCTGGAAACGACGTTCGAGCGCCTTGTCTTTTTCGATGAATTTGCGGTATTCTTCCGTCGTCGTGGCGCCTATTGTCTGCAGTTCGCCGCGGGCAAGATACGGCTTTAAGATATCCGCCGGCGAAACTTCGCCTTCCTTGCTGCCCGCCTGGGCGAGAGTATGCAACTCATCTATGAAAACGATGATATTGCCCTGTTTGCGTATAATATCTATCGCGCTTTTAAGCTTTTCTTCCAGCGCTCCGCGGTATTTGGTGCCCGCCACCAGCGAACCCATGTCCAGCGCGAACACCGTCTTGTTTTTAAGCAGTTCGGGTACGTTGCCTTCCACTATCGCGCGGGCGAGTCCTTCTACCACAGCGCTCTTACCTACGCCCGGTTCGCCGATAAGCACGGGGTTGTTCTTTGTCTTACGGCAAAGAATCTGAATTATCCGCTCTATTTCTTCGTGACGGCCTATGATGGGATCGAGCTTGTTTTCGCGGGCGCGTTTGGTCAGATCGATACCCAAATCGTTAAGTTCGGTGGGCAGTTTGCCGTCGCCGCCCTCGGAGGTATGCTCTTCGGCCTCCTCTTCGCCGTCTATATACTGTTCGAGTTCGGAAATAAGTTCGTTTTGGTCCACGCCCAAATTGCTGAGTATTGCCGCCGCCGCACTGGACGGATCAACCAGCAGGCAGTACAAAATCTGCTCGGTGCCGATGACCTTGCTGCCGAATTTCATGGCAAGACGTTCGGCGTTGACGAGAGCGTTTGCCGCGCTGGTCGTAAAGCCCAGCCGCCCCAGCGTAATGCCGGCTTTGTTGATAAAGTATCTTTCAAAGTAGTTGGCGTTGACGCCGTATTTTCTAAGCAGCTTTCCGGCAGTGCATTGCTCGTTGACGGTAAGCCCGTACAGTATGTGTTCGGTGCCCACCGAAGGATTGCTGTAAGACGCCGCGATGTTTTCGGCCTCTATCAGTACTTTTTTTGCATTTTCGGAATAAGGTAATCTCATAATTAACACCTCCTTTATCTGTGTATAACGTTAAATTTAATTTATAATGATTTTCTCAATATTTCGGCGCGGTATATGTCGGGGTCGGTGCCGCTGTCTCCCACCGCTTCCGAAACGGCGGCCGGCAGAAGTTTTTCAGCAAGCTCGTCCATTTTGTCGCAGTCGGGAGCTATAAACCCGTAATACGCGCCTATCTTTGCCCATGTGATGAGCTGCAGCATTTCGGCGGCGGATATTTTGTAAGCGTTTTTAAGTATTCCCATCGAACGCATGGATTTATCGCGCACTTCCGCCTCCGAAGAAATTTTAAGCATTTTGCGGGCGCGCTCTTCCGCCTCGGCGAGATGGTTGGCGGCGGTCGTGACAAGGTCTATTATTTCCTTTTCCGTCACGCCCAGAGTGTCCTGGTTGGTCACCGTATAAAGATACGCCTCTATGTTTTCGTCGTAAACGCTTTTAAGCGAAACGTTGAGACGCGACACGGCGGCGATGCATTGTTCGAGACTCTTGCTAAGCGTAAGCGCCGGCAAAAACAGCGTTACCGAGGCGTGCATGCCCGTTCCTACGCTGTCAGGACAGGAAGTAAGATACCCCAGCTTAGGGTGAAAGCAAAATTCCTGTTTCCCGGCGATTTTGTCGTCTATCGCGTCAATGACGGAATAGGCCTCCTCCAGCGAAAGTCCCTTGGAAAAGCACTGCTCGACGACGTTGTCCTCCTCGTTGATCATGACCGCCACGCTCTTGTCGTCGCTGACTATGACGCTGCCGTAAGGACTGGCAAGCAGCCTGTCCGATATAAGTCCGTCCTCGCGCAGCCGGCGCGATTTTACGTCGGATATCTGAGCCATTTTGTAAAGGTCGTAGCCGCCGTTTGCCGCCACCGCCTCGTACACGCCGTTCGCTATGATGTTGGCTCTCGTATCGCGCAGCCTTGAAGGAAACTGATATCCCTTGACATTTCGTGAAAGCGTTATTTTGCTTTTTATTATAATGTCCTGAGCGCTCATTGTCTGTTCTCCTTCAGTTTTTTAAGCTGTTCGTTTATTCTGCCCGCCTTTTCGTAATCTTCCATCTCGATGGCTTTGTCCAGCTCGGCTTTAAGGCGCGCATACTCGCTGACGGGTTCGCTGTTCTTCTTGCCGGAAATTTTGCCCACGTGCTGAACTTTGCGCTGCATCTGTTTAAGCTGCGGCAGTATCGAACGGCTGAACCTGTCGTAACAGTGTTCGCATCCGAGATAACCCGTGCTCAAAAAATCGTTAAGGTTGGTCCCGCAGTATTCGCACGTGTCGTTTTCTATATTCGGGGTGCCGAAGAATTCGTTGAAACTGCCCAGAATATCGCCCATACCGCTAAGCGGCAGGACGTCGTACCCGTGCTTACGGCGGCACTGCTCGCACAGATGAACCTGCGTGGTGCGTCCGTTTATTTTTCTTATTTCATGATAAGTCGCCTGATTTTTTCCGCAATCGTCACACAACATAATTTATTCCTCCTTTTTATCTTTATCCGCCTTAACGCCGGCGTTTTCCTTGCCGGCGGCGTTGTCCTCCGCTTTGCCGTCGCATCCGCACTTTAAGGCCTCGACCAGTATGTTTTTCAGTATGCCGGCTCTAAGCGTGTCCTTTTGCGCCGCCGCGGGCATAACGAGCGCCTTATCGCTCAGCGCCGCCTTAATTAACCGCGCCTCCCGCTCCGACACAATTCCGCCGTCTTTAAGTCTGTCGACGACGGTGCAGGCCTTCGGATAGCTTATGCCCTTGCTGACGGACAT
>USEG01000020.1 GCA_900553555.1 uncultured Clostridia bacterium | reverse complement strand
CACTTCGGGAACTATGATGACTTCCGCGCCGCCGCCTATACCGGCATAGAGAGCCAGATCGCCGCAGCTGCGCCCCATAACTTCCACAATGGAAATGCGCTCATGCGACGACATAGTGTCGCGTATATTGTTGATGGCGTGCAAAATGGTATTGCATGCCGTATCGAAACCCAGCGTATAATCGGTGTAGGCAAGATCGTTGTCGATTGTGCCCGGTATTCCCACCGTGGGATAGCCCTGTTCGGACAGCACCTTCGCGCCCATAAACGAGCCGTCGCCGCCGATGACGATAAGTCCTTCTATACCGGCATTGCGCAAATTCCTGATGCCCTGCTGCTGACCTTCCTTGGTCTTAAATTCGGGACAGCGTGCCGTGCGCAAAATCGTGCCGCCGCGCTGAATTATGTCCGAAACGCTTCTGAGCCCCATGGGGACAAACTGAGCTTGTAAAAGGCCTTCGTATCCGCGCTCTATTCCTACGACTTCCATTCCGCCTACGATACCCGCCCGAACTACCGCGCGTATCGCCGCGTTCATACCGGGAGCGTCGCCGCCGCTCGTAAGCACACCTATTTTTTTCATATCTTTTCCTCGTAAATGTTATTTTTCTAATATTATAACAAATTCAAAAATAAAAATCTACTGTTTTTAACAAATTAGGCGATAAAATTAGCTTTATAATGTCTTTATTCGGCAATTTTAATGTTGCCTTCCCCCACGACGCCGTAAACTTCCAGCAAAAGAGCGTTGCCCACGGACGTTTTAATGCCCGCAGAATACACTTTTCCGTCGTCGGTGTTTTTGATGTACGAATCGTCGTCGCCGGGATAAGCGCGCAGAATATCCTGAAGTTTATTAAAATCATCCTGACTGCACTTAGTAAACGACATATAAAAGCAAATTTTCTTGTTTTTCGCCTTCGCTTCGTTTTTGTTCCACGGTTCTATTGAATCCGCCATAAGAGTATAGCCGTTTTCGTTGCCGCGCAGTTTTCCCTTTATCGTCACCATCTCTTCCGGCACAAACAGCGGTTTTAATTTTTTGTACTTGTATCCCGTAAGCATGACGTCCACCGTGCCGTAAAGATCTTCCAGCTTTCCCAATCCGAACTCCGTGCCGCGCTTGCTGAGTTTTCGTCCCGCCTCGACCAGCATGCCGCCCATCGTGACTTCGGTATTTTCGTCAATGACGGGGTTTTGCACCTGTTCGGCGTCGGACTCTTCATCGGAAGAAGTTTTTAAAAACGAGGTGTTAAACTCGAACTTCTTCAAATGCCGGGAGTATTCGTCCAAGGGATGTCCGGTAAGATACACGCCTGCGACGGCTTTTTCCATTTTCAGCTTGTAAAACAGGTCGTACTCTTTTATGTCGGGATAATTAAAGGTCTCCTCTACTCCGCTTATCTCTTCGTCAAACAGCGAAAACTGTCCGCTAAGGCGCGTTTTTTTATCTTTCAGCGCTCTGTCGAGCATCTGCTCGTAAACGGCAATAAGCTGACTGCGCGTCTGCCCGAAACAGTCGAAGGTGCCGGCGTATATCAGGCTTTCTATCTGCTTTTTGTTTATCTGACCCGTCGCCATGCGGTTGATAAAATTGACAAAACTTTTAAATTCGCCGTTTTTCTCGCGTTCGGCGACTATTTCCTCTATCGCGCCGTAGCCGACGTTTTTTATCGCCGCCATACCTATACGCACGCTGCCGTCTTCAACGGTAAAATCACAATAAGATTTGTTGATGTTGGGCGGGAAAACCTTTATGCCGTTTTCCTTTAAGTAGGTGAGATAGTTGGTTATTTCGCCCATGTCGGTGATACGGTTGTTGAGTATCGCGGTAAAAAATTCGACGGTGTAATAGCATTTCAAAAATGCCGTCTGATAGGAAAGATATCCGTATGCGCAGGCGTGCGACTTATTAAACGCGTATGAGGCAAACTGCGTCATGTCGTCAAAAATCTTATTGGCGACCTTTTCGGACACGCCCGTCGCTATTGCTCCGGGAATGTTCAGCTTGTCCGTATGCAGTCCGTGAATAAATATCTCGCGCTCCTCCGCCATGGCCTTTGCCTTTTTTTTGCTCATAATGCGGCGCACGATATCCGCTCGGCCCATCGAATAGCCGCCCAGCGATTGCACGAGCTTCATTACCTGTTCCTGGTACACCATTATGCCGTAGGTGACGTTTAGTATGGGTTCGCACAGGGGATGATCGTACTTTATCTCGTCGGGGTGTTTTTTGTTGTAAATATACTCGGGGATCTTGTCCATGGGGCCGGGACGATAAAGCGATATACCGGCTATTATATCTTCCAAAGACGACGGCTTGAGTTCGCGCATAAATTTTTTCATGCCTTCGGATTCCAGCTGAAAGACCGCATGCGTATCGCCGTTGCCCACCATTTCAAAGACGCCCTGATCGTCGTAAGAAAAATTATTGTAAAAGTCGATATCCACGCCGCGCGTCTTTTTGATGATTTCCAGCGTTTTGGTGATATCCGTTACGGTGCGCAGTCCCAAAAAGTCCATTTTAAGCAGTCCCAGCTCTTCGCACTCTATCATGTTAAACTGCGTGACGACGTAACCTTCCGACGATTTGGCGAGCGGAATGTGCTCGTCTATCGGGTCGCGGCATATAATGACGCCGGCGGCGTGCATACCCGTCTGCCGCGGCATACCCTCTATCTTCATCGCCATGTCCAGAATGTTTTTAAGCTGCGGGTCGGTTTCGTACATCTCTTTCAGTTCGGGCACGACGGGATTTTCGTCCTTTTTAAGCGGCGGCAGTAGACCAAGAATATGTCCTATGTGGTTTTTTCCCATCATCTTGGGCATAAGCTTGGTTATCGAATTGACGGTGTCGAAGGGCATGTTAAACACGCGCGCCACGTCTTTTATCGCCGCCTTCGACGCCATCGTGCCGAAAGTTACTATCTGCGCGGTATTTTCGCGGCCGTATTTCTCCACGACGTATTCCACCGTGCGTTCTCGTCCCTCGACGCAAAAGTCCACGTCGAAGTCGGGATTGGACACTCTTTCGGGGTTTAGAAAGCGTTCGAAGAACAAGTTGTATTTAAGCGGGTCGACTTTGGTGATGCCTATCGCGTATGCTACAATGCTGCCCACGCCGCTGCCGCGTCCGGGGCCCACAGGCACTCCGTGCGTTTCCGACCAATGTATATAGTCCCATACGACGAGAAAATATTCGACAAAGTGCATGTTCGATATTACGCCCAGCTCGTATTCGGCGCGATCGGATATTTCCTTTGTGACTGTGCCGTATTTCTTTTTAAGTCCGTCGTAAGTGAGCTTGCGTATAAACTCTTCCGGCGTCGAACCGTCTTCCGGCACATAAAAGGGATTGAGCGGCTCTTTGCGGAAAAAATAACACTCGCATTTGTCCGCTATTTCCAGCGTATTTTTTAAGGCTTCCGGCAGAGTGGGAAAGACGTCCCGCATCTCGTCGCCCGATTTAAGATAAAATTCGCGCGTCGGAAAATATCCGTCTTCGTTTACCGTGTCACCTACTTCCTGCTGCTGCTCTTTAAGCTCGGTTTCGAGGTCCAGCGTGCGGCGGAACGATATGCACTGCAGCACCTTCTGCATAAGGCTGTCCTCTTTGTTGAGATAGTGCACGTCGTTGGTAGCCACTATTTTTACGCCCTTTTTGCGGGCAAGCGACACCAGTAGCGGCAGAATACGTTTTTGGTCGGCAATGTTGTGATCCTGTATCTCGATATAATAATCTTCGCCGAACAGCGCCTTATAGCGGTCGATGACCTTTTCGGCAAGCGCCATGTCGCCGGCAAGACACGCCTGTGGCAGTTCGCCCGCGAGACAGGCCGAAAGACATACTATGCCCTCGGCGTGTTTGCTTATAAGGTCGAAATCTACTCTCGGCTTATAATAAAGTCCGCGCGTATAGCCGTCGCTTACCAGCTTTATGAGATTTTTATAGCCCGTTTCGTTTTTTGCCAGCAATATGAGGTGGTTGAATTTGGGCATTTTGCCGCCGTAGGACTGTTTGACGTTCATGTTTTCGGTGACATAAAGTTCGCACCCAATAATGGGTTTAACCTTAAATGGGCGGCGCTGTGCGATAAACTCGTACGGATCGGCTCCGGGATCGGTATGGTGTATCGCCGCCTTTACGAAATCCAGCGCGCCGTACATATTGCCGTGGTCGGTTATGGCCACCGCCGGCATATTTAGCTCGTCGCACCGCTGAAAAATATCGTTTATACGGGTAGCTCCGTCCAGCAGACTGTATTCGGTATGCACGTGAAGATGTACAAAATCTGTCATTGAATATTCTCCTTGATGTCATCGGCGTATTCCACAATTTTATTGAGCCGATTTTTTATGGTGCTGCGCGCAATGCCGGTGAGTAGCGACAACTCGGAAAGACTCATTTCGGGGTTGTCCACTCTTACCTGTGCCACCTGTTTTAGCTTATCCGGCAGGCGTTCGTAAAGTTTTTTGCGCTTTAACAGCTTTATAGCGTCCAGCTGTCTTACCGCGGCGTCGACGGTTTTTCCTATATTGGCATATTCACAGTTGTTGATACGATTGGAATTTTTGCGCACGTCGCGATATACAAGTTCGTCGTTAAGGCGCAGAACGGCGACGCTCGCTCCCATAAGAGCCAGGCAATCGCACACCGCTTCGCTGCCTTTGACGTAAACCACTATCTTTTTTTCGCGGGGGATGATGTGGGACGGTATTCCGCACTTACCCAAAAGCGCCGAAAAATCGGACGCAAAAACCCGGTTGGAAAGCCCGAATTCAAGGTGATACCCCTTGCGTGCCGACAAACTGCCCGACCCCAGAAAGACGCCTCTTATATAATTTACGGCGCAGCACTTGTTTATCACGAGCGCCGTCATTATGCCCTGCTGCACTACGGTGTGACCGCCGTCGCTGCAAAATATGCCCACGTCCGTCATCATGGTCATGGCGTCGTCGCCGGCGACTATAAGTTTCCTGTTTTTGGACATATCGGGCGTTACCGCATAAAACTCCTCTATTATCGCCGCCGCCTTTTTTAACAATTCGTCGTTTTCGGAATATATCTCTACGGCGAGAACTTTCCCGCTTATTACCACCGAGCCCGCCGAATGTATTACCGCCGACAAAAATGCCTTTTTGCAGCAGTCCGTGCTAAAACCGAGCTTTACGACTTCGTTTTTCGCCAGCTGTGAATAATTCAATTTCCTCCGCTCCTGAAATGGGGTATTTTGTCGAGATTGGCAATGCGTTCGGGCGGAATGTGCAGGCGCTGAACATATTGTTCGGGCACGCTGAAATCGCCCACTTTGTCCACGCTGTGCGCATCGCTGTCCAATATAAAGTCCACGTCGTTTTCCAACATTTTTTCTATTTCGTCGTCGGAAAGATTGACGCGCTTTCCGTTTAGCTCAATCAGCGTTCCGTAATGCTTGCACGCCAGCGCCACCTCGAGCGCGTCCGCCTTTATAGCATAGTTGAGATGCGATATTATGTCGACGGGGTGCTTTTCGACCAACTTGATATATGCGTCGGTATTTCGGACTATCGCCTTCGATGATATGCCTCCCGTCATCGAATACCATACGTTGGGCAGCGCAAACGAAAATGTCTGCGAAAAAGACGACGCCCACGCAAATTTATGAAACCCGCATACAATGACGTCCAAAAGCTTTTCTTCGCCCTCTCTTAAATCGATATCGCCGTCGGAGGATATAAGGTTACATTCCAATCCCAGCAGCACCTTTATGTCTGGGTATTGCGCGTTGAGCCTGTCCGTCTCTTTGCGCATTTCCGCGAATTTTCCGCGTTTTACGCCGTAAGCTATGTGCCCGAAACCGTGGTCGGTGACGGCTATCTGTTTAAGCCCTTTTTTGCGTGCCTGCAAAACGTTTTCTTCTATTGTGCCTTTACCGTGGCTGTACACGGTGTGCGTGTGATAATCGCCCAGATACATCAAAATTCTCCGTATATTTTTACCTCGCGCCGAGGCATAAAGCCCAGCTCTTTATATAGTTTTTCTTCGGCATAGCAAATGAGATAGTACACGTCTCCCGCCGTCGCGCCGCCCTCGTTGACGATAAAATTGGCGTGTTTGGGAGATATCATCGCCGCGCCGTGACGTTTGCCTTTCAGTCCCAGCCTATCCATAATCTTTCCTATCGATATGCCCGGCGGATTTTTGAATATGCATCCCGCCGAACGGCCTTCGGGCTGTCCGCTTCTCAATTTCGCCGCCGCCTGTTGTTTTTGTTCGATTTCCTGCCTTGTGCGGCGCGTAAACGTCATGCCCGCGCCCACGATTATACGCCCTGAAAGAGCGCTCTGTCTGTACGCAAACCCGCATGCTCCCGCCGGCATGCGCACAAAACTTTTCCCTTCGATGACGTCGACATAATCTACCGACGACGCAATATCCCCCGATCGCGTGCCTGCGTTGCCCGCCAAGGCTCCGCCCACAGTGCCGGGAATACCCACGGCCCATTCCAGGCCGCTCAGCCCCCTTTCCGCCGCCATCGTCCGAACGGCAGACAGACTTTCTCCCGACATAAAATACGCCTCTTCTCCGTTGAATACGGCGCCTTTTACGCGATTTATTATAAACATCGGGAGATTTTTCTCTCCGATCAGAGTATTGCTGCCGCCGCCAAGTATTACGCTGCCGTCGGGTGTATCGGATAGGTCGGAGACGCTGCATGCCGCTTTTACCCAAGCCTTTCCGCCCACACCCAAAGTCGTATAGCAGGACATATATTCTTCGCGCATATATTATACCTCTTTTGCTCAATATTTTCAAGTATATTGGCCGCATGAAAAAAATTTCATTTTTACGCTGCAAGAAAATTATATGCGCGAAACGTATTATTAGCTACAAAACATTCGTTTTTGTTAACAAAAACGCCCCGCATGACGGAACGTTTTGTGTTTTTTATTACTTTTTGATATTCATGGAGGCAAGGAAATTGTCAAACGCCGTTACGCCTTCCTCGTCTTTCTTAAACACGGAAGTGTTGTCCAGAATTTTTTCGCAGATGGCGTTTACTTCGTCTTTTATTACCAAAGGCGCCTCCGCGGGCGTGCATTTGGGGTTTTCCTTAATGAGTTTTTCGATCATTGCGGCGTGCACTTTCATGTCGTCGGTCAAGGCCTTGCGATCGTACTTCTTTGCGCCGATAAGATAAGATTCCACCTCTTTAAGCTGTCTGTCCAGCCGGGCGGGCAGAATAAACAGACCCATCGCCTCTATAAGTCCTATCGATTCGCTCTTTATATTCTGATATTCGGGGTGCACATGGAATATTCCGTCGGGATACTGCGCGTCGGTGCGGTTGTTGCGCAAAATGAGTTCTATACAGTAGGCGTCGTTGCGATTCCTGTCCTTTGTCTTGCGTGCAACGGGCGTTACGGCGTTGTGCTGGGCGTCGGTGGCATGCAAAATGCCCACGCTTTCGTCATCGTAATTCTGCCATGCCTCGATGATTTCACCGGCATACTCGGCAAGCATTTGTTTGTTGGTCGAAATAAGTCTTATTACCGAATTGTACCAGTCGACGACATACGTTTCGATGTACGGATAATCTTCCGATTTATAGCGGTTTAGGTTGGGCGCTTTGTGCATGGGCAGCACTTTGCCGCCGCCCTGAAAATGGTCGTGCGTCAGGATGGAGCCGCCCACAATCGGCAAAGCCGCGTTGCAGCCTATAAAATACTGCGGAGCATAATCGATAAAGTCCAGCAGTTTTCTTATGGTGGACTTGTCGACTTTCATGGGGGTGTGCTCGCCGTTAATCGCTATTCCGTGCTGATTGAAATACGCGTACGGGGAAAACTGCCAAAACCAGTTCTCGCCGTCCAGCGTCAACGGAACGGTGCGCAGATTCTGGCGCAGATTGTGTCCGCATCCTTCGTTTTCCTTGCATATCATGCACGCGGGATAACCGGAGGGCTTTGCCCCCACAAGTTTTGCGGTGTCCTTATTGTTTTTTTCGGGCTTGGACAGATTTATGGTAATTTCCAGCTTGCCCTTGGTAGATTTTGCCTCCCAATGTTTGTTTTTGGCTATTTTAGAGGCCTTGATATAGTCGTTTTTTATGCCGTAGTCATGCAGCCAGTCAAACGCCTTTGCAGGGGAATTTTCGTGCAGCTCTTCAAAAATATCCACCGTGGCGGAGGGCAGCAGCGACACTATGTCCATTACTTTGTTGCCGAAATATTCTTCCTGTCCGGGCTGAATAATGCCTTTTTCCAGCGCGTACGAAACAATGGGCGCAAGTACTTCGTCGGGTACTTCCATCTCGTCGATGGCGTCGTACTCCACTTCATATACCGTATATTCTTTAAGCCCGAGAAGATCCATCAGCACATTGCGCTTGTACACGACGTCCAGATCGTCCAACAGCAGGTGCGACTGGGCGTATTGCAACAACCTTTCTATCGATGCGTCAATAATCATATATCTATATCTCCTTTAATAATTTACTCATATACTGGGCCGAGCCACTTTTATATGGCTTTCGACGGGAAAAACATTCCACGGCACCTCGTCCGTCGGCGGAAAAACCTTAAACACAAACGGGTTTTTGTTTACCGGATGGTAAAAACGCAGTTCGTAAGCCCAAAGCGCCAGATTGTGCCCCTTTGCCAGCTTGTCGCCGCCGTATTTTGCGTCTCCGAAAATGGGCGTTCCCAAACTTTGCATCTGAACGCGCGCCTGGTGCGACCTGCCGGTAATGAGCCTTATATCCACCAGCGCCACGGAGCCCGCTATTTCCAACACTTTATATTCGAGCTCGGCTTTCTTCGCGCCTTCCACTGCCGCCGGAACCACGCGCACCATATTGTTTTTTTCGTCCTTGACGAGATATTGGCTGAGACGGCCCTGTCTGTCGCGCGGAACGCCGACGGTAACGGCAAGATATTTTTTTTCGAAAAGGCCGGTTTTCATTTGTTCCTGCAGCCGCGCCGCCGCTTTGGAAGTGCGGGCAAAAACCATAACGCCGCCGGTGGGCCTGTCCAGACGATGGACAAGTCCTATATATACCTCGCCGGGCTTGTCGTATTTTTCCTTGACGTACTCTTTTATCATGGTAAGCAAATCCTTATCCCCGCTCGAATCGGCCTGAGTGGGAACGTTTTGCGGTTTTACCACCACGATTATTTGATTGTCTTCGTACAAAACAGTCAGATTATTATCCATTGTTTATTCCTTGATCCACATTCCGCTGCAACCGCACGGCAATATGATATTTTTATCCAAAGTCACCGGCAAACCCACTTCGTACGCTTCAGTGCCGCCTTTTCTGCCGGAAAGCACTATTTCAAGAATGTTTTTTATTACCTGCGGCTGCAAACCCGTCGTATAACTGTTCAGCAGAAAAAATTGCGGATCGGGCAGCAGTTTTGCCGTAAGAGCGGTAAGATCGTATATGCTGTCTTCCAGCTTCCACATCTCTCCCGAAGGTCCGCGGCCGTAGCTGGGCGGATCCATGATAACGGCGTCATACGTTTTGCCGCGCTTTATTTCACGGGCGACGAATTTTTTGCAGTCGTCCACTATATAGCGTATTTTATCCTTAGCGACGCCCGACAGTTCGGCGTTCTGACGGCAGCGTTCCACCATGCCTTTGGCCGCGTCGACGTGCGTCACAAATGCGCCGTGCGCCGCCAATGCCACCGTTGCTCCGCCCGTATACCCAAACAGATTTAATACGCGCAAGCCGGGTTTTAACGCGCAAAGCCGCCGCGTTTTCCG